>JBNJFG010000010.1:0-48852 GCA_051746665.1 Bacillota bacterium | reverse complement strand
TGGAATTCCAGCTTCTACCTTACCAACTAAGTCAGCACCTACATCAGCAGCTTTGGTATAAATACCACCACCAACACGGGCAAATAAAGCAATAGAACTGGCTCCAAACGCAAAACCTCTAATAAACTCTACATTATGAGAAAAGAACATATATAAAATTCCAAGACCTAAAGTTCCTAAACCTACAACAGACATTCCCATTACAGTTCCACCAGAAAATGCAACCTTAAGTGCCGCATTTAAACCTGATTTAGCAGCATGTGTTGTTCTAGCATTTGCCTGTGTTGCAATCTGCATTCCAATAAATCCAGCTAAAGCAGAGAAAAATGCACCTAAAATAAATGAAGCTGCATACTGCCAGCCTAAACTAGGTACAACTGCCATAATAATAGCTACAACTACAACAAATACTGATAGCATCTTGTATTCACGACCTAAGAATGTCATAGCCCCCTCATTGATTGCATCTGATAGCTCTGCCATTCTCTCTGTTCCCATACTTTCTTTTTTAACTTTTCCAGCAAGAATAAAAGCGAAAATTAACGCGATTATACCTGCTAAAGGTGTATAAAAATTCATGCACCAACCTCCTTATTAATTAATTTTTTTAATTTCTTATAAATGCTAATTTTTTCAGCACCTTATTTTGGTATATATTGCATATAAATTTAATGAAAATTTTTTATTATATTAGATAATTTATTACTACTATAAATATTTTTTCACTTAATTATATAGTCATTAAACAATTCTTACTTAATTATGAAGTTTAAAATATAGCTAAAATCAGAGAATTAATCATAAATAATACTGCAGCAACAGTTGTTGCTTTACTGATCTTATCCTCCATTTTCTTTCCGGATTTACCAAAAAAAGTGGTAGCACCTCCATCAATTGCTCCAGATAAACCAGCACTCTTTCCTGATTGCAGCAGAACACCTACAATTACTCCTATTGCTATAATAAAATGTAAAATCTTAAGTGCAAACATTTTAATCTCACCTCCAAATAGTTAAGTAAAATATTGCTAAATATCCATAATTCAGCACAAGTTTAATTTTAACATATTAATAGCAAAAATACAATAATTTATAGCTAAAAAGCAAAATCGATTATTTATCACATCTTAATTTTTAAAATAATAAAAAACTATTATATTTTTTTGGCAGCTTCTTTTTTATCTATACCATATATTTTAGCAATAATTATTTCTTTTAAATCAGTCAAAAGCGAATAAAAGATCGGAATAATAAATAAGGTTAAGAAAGTTGCAAAACTCAGTCCACTCACAATTACTATTCCTATTGGTTGTGATAATTCAGATCCTTCCCCAATGCCTAAAGCAATAGGGATTAAAGCTAATATTGTTGTTAAAGCTGTCATCATTATAGGTCTAAATCTTACTGTACCTGCAGTAATTATGGCTTCAAGCTTTTCTTTGCCATGTCGACGAAGCTGATTAATATAATCAACCATAACTATTCCATTATTTACAACAATTCCAGCAAGAGTAATAAGACCAATCAAAGAAGCTACTGAAATTATATTGGAACTAATATAGAGCGAAAATATAACACCAATAATTGCCAGCGGTATAGTAAACATAATTATAAAGGGATGAATTAGTGATTCAAATTGGGAAGCCATTACCATATAAATCAAAATAATCGAAAGCAAAAATGCATAGGCTAAACCAGTAAATGATTCATTTAAATCTTCAAACTGACCTTCATAACTAATTTCATAGCCTTCAGCTAACTCAAAATCATCTAACTCCGACTGAATATCATTTACTACACTGCCCAAATCTCTATCAAACAGATCTGCAGTTACTTCAGCATAGCGCTGCTGATTAATTCTTAATATTTCAGCAGGGCCTTCTACAAGTTCAAAATCTGCAATTCTAGAAAGAGGAACTTTTGTTCCCCGACTATTTATTACATATAAATTAGATAGTGCATTTAAAGAATTAAAATCTTCTTTATCAACTCTAACTCTAATATTATATTCTTCGCCATCAACTTCATACTTTGTAGTAACTGTTCCAGTAATCGCATTTCTCATTGAAGCAGCTATCTGTCTTAAATTAATAGAAAACTTTGAAGCAATTGCCCTATTAATTTTAACCTGCAGTTCTGGTCGACCAACTTCAAAGCTATCTTCTATTTCTCTTAAACCCTCAATATCTTCTATTTCTTTCACAATTAAACCACTATATTCTCTTAATTTCTGAAAGTCATTCCCCTTGATCTTGATATTAACTGGTTTTTCTTGACCACCCATACCACTTTGACTGGCCACCGTTAAATCAATATCAGGTATTCTAACTTTTTTTCTAATTTCTTCCATAACCTCATCTATAGTACGATCTCTTTCGGATATATCCACTAAATCAACATTGATTGAACCACTATTGCTGCTGCTTATCCCCTGCATCATATCAGTTGTACCTACAGTTGTCATCATTATTTCAACTTCAGGTATCTCATCTAATATTTTTTCTATTTCTACTGCTGCTCGATTCGATTCCTCTAAAGTAGTCCCAACCGGTAAATTATAAGAAATTGAAAAAGCTCCCTGATCTGCTCCAGGCATAAATTCAAAACCAATCTTTGGCACCAGCAAAAAACTTGAAACCAAGGCAATTATCAAAATCAAAACAACTACCCAGCGGTGTTTTAATGACTTTTTTAAAAGTTTTTTATAAGTACTAATAATCACACCTGTTTTCCGCTGTCTTTCAAATTCTTTTTTACTCAGTTTTAATATTTTTGAGGCAAGCATTGGAATCAAAGTTAAAGCAACAATTAATGATGCTAAAAGTGAAAATGCTACTGTAAACGCTAAATCTTTAAATAATCTTGCTGCTAAACCTTCTACAAATAATACAGGCATGAAAACAACAACTGTTGTCATTGTTGAAGCAACAATAGCCATAGCAACTTCTGAGCTTCCTTCTTTAGCAGCCTGAATTTTGCCTTCTCCCATACTTCGATACCTATATATATTTTCTAAAACAACAATTGCATTATCTACAAGCATTCCCACACCTAAAGCAAGTCCACCTAAAGAAATAATGTTTAAATTAATCTCAGCAAAATACATAAGAACAAAAGTTGAGATTATAGAAACTGGAATAGCAGTTCCAATAATTATAGTACTTCTTAAATTTCTTAAAAATAAAAATAAAATTATTACTGCAAGTATGCCACCTAATACAGCATTCTGACTTACATTATCTATAGAATTCTGAATAAATTCGGACTGATCAAATCCCAGAAAAATATTTAAAGAATTATAATCTTTTTTGATTTCCTTCATTTCAGCTCTAACTCTATTTGCTACTTCTACAGTATTAGAGTCAGTCTGTTTTTGAATATAAAGAACAACACTGTCTTTTTGATTAGAACGAGAAATTGTAACAGGATCTGCAAACCCGTCTTTAACCTCTGCAATTTCTGCTAATTTTAGTGTTCCAGTAGTACCAACCGGGATATTTATATTTCTAATATCTTCTAAACTATTAAATTTGCCAACAGCTCGAACTAACAAATCCTTTTTACCCTGCTTAATTTCTCCGGCAGAAATATTTAAATTTTCATTTATCAAAATATTATTCACTGCAGTAAGATCAAGGTTATAGAAATTTAATTTTTCTCTTTTCAATGAAATTATTATCTCGCGTTCTAATCCCCCTTGAATACTTACCTGAGCTACACCAGGCAATCTTTCTAATTCAGGAGCAATGTTATCTTCTATTTCTTTTTTTAATTGATATAATTCCAAATCATCAGAAGTTAATCCATAAATCATAATTGGCAGCATTGCAGGATCAAATTTAAAGATCAAAGGACTATCTGCATCATCTGGTATTACAGCATTACTAATTATATCTGTTTGTTCCCTCAAATTTTGAACAGCAAAATCCATATCAGTTCCCCAGTTGAATTCCACAACAACTGTAGACTGCCCGACTGAAGAAATTGAACTTATACTTTTTACCCCTTCTACAGTCGAAATAGCACTTTCTATAGGCCTTGTCAACAAATTTTCAATTTCTTCTGATCCAACACCTTCATATGTTGTAACTATAGCAGCTCCAGGGAAAGTAATATCTGGATATAGGTCTATTTTTAAATTAGAAAAAGATACAAGACCAATTATTACAATTAATAAAATTAACATTGCTGTAGTCACAGAACGTGAAATAGCAAAATCAGAAATTTTCATTTTAGTTTTCCTTTCAAAAGCCTATAAATACTGTAGATTAATTATATTTTATTATTATAAAAGATTCAAGTAAACTTAAAATTTTTTTTAAAAAAAGACCAAGCAGAGAATTAACTCTGCTTAGCCTTTTAATTAATATTATTATTTATTTGATTTTACTTAAGGTTATAAAATGCTTCTTTACCTGCATACTGAGCTGCATCTCCCAAGCTTTCTTCAATTCTCATAAGCTGGTTATACTTAGCAACTCTCTCAGAACGTGCAGGAGCACCAGTTTTAATCTGGCCAGTATTCATTGCTACAACAAGATCAGCAATAGTTACATCTTCTGTTTCACCAGAACGGTGAGATACAACAGAAGTAAATCCTGCTCTTGTAGCCATTTTAATAGTATCTAATGTCTCAGTCAAGGAACCAATCTGGTTAACCTTAATTAAGATTGAATTACTGCTCTTTTCTTCAATACCTCTGCTTAATCTTTCGGTATTTGTAACATAGAGGTCATCACCAACAATTTGTAAACGGTCTCCAAGTCTTGCAGTCATTTCAGCAAAACCTTCCCAGTCATCTTCAGCAAGACCATCTTCAATTGAAATAATTGGATACTTATCAATTAATTCAGCATAAAAATCAATCATTTCTTCAGAAGTCTTTTCTACTCCCTCACCAGCTAATACATATTTTCCATTTTTATAAAATTCTGTTGCTGCTGGATCAAGTGCGATATAGAAATCATCACCTGGTTCATAACCTGCTTTTTTAATAGCTTCTACAATTACCTGTAAAGCTTCTTCGTTAGAACCTAAATCAGGAGCAAATCCACCTTCATCACCAACACCGGTACCTAAACCTTTTTCCTGCAGAACTTTCTTTAAATTATGATATACTTCTGCACCCATCTGCATTGCTTCACGGAAGCTTACTGCACCAACAGGCATAATCATAAATTCCTGCAGATCTACGTTGTTATCAGCATGCTCTCCACCATTTAGAATATTCATCATTGGAACTGGAAGAGTTTTTGCATTCATTCCACCAAGATAATTATAAAGGAAAGTTCCGGTGGCTTCTGCTGCTGCTTTAGCTACTGCCATTGATACACCTAAAATAGCATTAGCACCTAATTTACCTTTATTTGCAGTACCATCTAATTCGCGCATTAAGTTATCTATTTCAATTTGTTCTCTTACATCATAACCAATTATCTCAGGTGCAATAACTTCATTCACATTTTCTACTGCATTAAGTACACCCTTACCCATGTAACGGTCTTCTTCACCATCTCTTAATTCAACTGCTTCATACTGGCCAGTTGAAGCACCAGATGGTACAGCTGCTCTACCCATTACACCATCTTCTAATACTACTTCTACCTCTACAGTTGGATTACCGCGTGAATCTAAGATTTCTCTTGCATAAACATCTACTATTGTTGTGTTTAACATTATTAATTGACCTCCTTATAATTTTGCAGTGAAACTATTTTTTAGTTGTATTTTAGCAGAGACAGCAAAACTGTCTCCGTTTATTAATAAATTGTTAATTATGCTTTAAATAGCTTTTCTTCAGCAATTTAATTATTATCTATAATTAGTGATTCACCTGTCATTTTTTCTGGTTTATCAATTCCCAGAATTTCTAACATTGTCGGAGCTAAATCAGCTAATTTACCGGTAGCTATACCCTTATTTTTCGGTCCACCTACATAATAGAGTGGAACAATATTGGATGTATGAGCTGTAAATGGAGAACCATCTTCTTCTTTCATTTTTTCTCCATTACCGTGGTCAGCTGTAATTAAAGCCTGGCCGCCTTTTTCTAAAATAGCTGGAACTATCTTAGATAGGCAGTCGTCTACAGTTTCTACAGCTTTAATAGCTGCATCCATAAAACCGGTATGTCCAACCATATCTATATTAGCATAGTTTAGAATAATTACATCATATTCTTCTGCTTCAATTTTTTCTAAAAGCTTATCAGTTACCTCATAAGCACTCATTTCTGGCTTCATTTCATAAGTTGCAACCTGTGGGGAAGGAATTAGGATTCTATCTTCACCCTCATTAGGCTCTTCAACTCCACCATTGAAGAAGAATGTTACATGAGCATATTTTTCAGTTTCAGCGATCCTAAGCTGTTTTAAACCTTCACGGCTTAAAACTTCGCCCAGACCATCTTCGATTTGAACCGGCTCAAAAGCAACTGGTAAATCGAATTCTTCATCATACTCTGTCATAGTGACATAGTATAAATCTTCAGGATGTTCTGGTTCACGCTCAAAAGCATCAAAACCATCAATTGTTAAAGCCTGAGTAATTTGTCTTGCTCTATCAGCTCTGAAGTTAAAGAAGATTACTGAATCATGGTCATTCATTGGTCCTACAGCTTCACCATTTTCAGTGATTACTGTTGGTATAACAAATTCATCTTCCACATCTTCTTCATATGATGCTTCTACAGCTTTAACTGCATCTTCAGCTTTGTTTCCTTCTCCCAGAACTAACATATCATAGGCTTTTTTAGTTCTCTCCCAGCGGTTATCACGGTCCATTGTATAATAACGACCGCTGACAGTTGCAATTTTACCGGTACCAACTTCATCCAACTCTTCCTGCAGTTCTTTTAAATAACCTGTACCGCTGGAAGGTGGGGTATCTCTACCATCCAAAATCGGATGAATATATACTTTTTCTAAATCAGCCCGATCAGCCATCTCAATTAAACCAAAGAGATGTTTGATATGACTGTGAACACCACCATCAGATAAAAGCCCGATTAAATGCAGAGCACCATCATTTTCTTTAGCATGGTCTACTGCTTTTTTAAGAGCTTCATTTTCCAGTAGATGTTTTTCTTCTACAGCTTTATTAATTCTTGTGAAATCCTGATAAACTATCCGGCCGGCACCAATATTTAAATGTCCAACCTCAGAGTTACCCATCTGACCTTCCGGTAGGCCAACAGCCTCTCCAGATGGCTTTAAAATTGAATGTGGATATTCTTTGTTTAATTTATCTAAGAAAGGAGTATCTGCCTGATAGACAGCATTCCCTTCTGCATTTTCATTTATTCCCAGCCCATCTGCAATAATCAGGGCTAGTGGTTTAGGTCTTGCCATAATAATCCTCCTTATAATCTAACTTATTTACTTATAGATTTCGGCAGTTTTTAAAACTAGCTCAGAAAAAGAATCTGCTTCTAAGCTGGCTCCACCAACTAAAGCACCATCAATTTCTGGCTGAGCCATAATTTCTTCTACATTATGTGGTTTAACACTACCACCATATTGAATTCTAATCTTATCAGCGGCATTTGGATATTCTTTTCTAATGTTATCTCTAATAATTCCAATCACACGATTAGCTTCTTCCGCAGAAGCAGTTTCCCCTGTACCAATTGCCCAGATTGGCTCATAAGCAATCACTACATCTTCCACCTGACCTTCATCAAGACCTGCAAGAGCAGAATCAACCTGGAAATTAACCTTTGCTTCTATTTGATCAGCTTTTCTTTCTTCTAAAGTTTCTCCTACACAGACAATTGGTTTAACACCGTGAGAAAGTGCAGAAAGAACTTTTTTATTTACTTCATAATCACTTTCACCAAAAATTTCTCTTCTTTCAGAGTGACCAACAATAGTATATTCAATATCACTATCAGCCAACATTTTAGCAGAAATTTCCCCAGTATAAGCCCCGGAATCTTTCCAGTAAATATTTTCAGCACCTGTTACAATATCACTACCCTGAGCAGCTTCTTTAACTGTTGTTAAACAAAGAGCAGTTGGGCAGATACCCATTTCTACATTATCTACACCTTCAACTTTATCTTTAAGAGCAGTTATCATTTCTTCAGCTTCTTTAACATTTTTATTCATTTTCCAGTTTCCACATATAAATGGTTTACGCATTTTAATATTCCTCCTCAAATTTTGCTAAAATAAACAATGACTTGATTCGACTATTAATTACTCAACATCGTCAATTGCAGCAACACCAGGAAGTTCTTTGCCTTCAAAGAACATTAGTGAAGCTCCACCACCAGTAGAAATATGGCTCATTTTATCAGCTACACCAGCTTCGTTAATTGCTGCAGCTGAATCTCCACCACCAATTACTGAATGTGCATCTGATTCTGCTAAAGCCTTTGCTAATTCAACAGTACCATGAGCAAATTTCTCCATTTCAAATACTCCTAATGGTCCATTCCAGATAACTGTTTTAGCAGTTTTAATAATTTCTTTGTAATTTTCTAAGCTCTGAGGCCCACCACAATCAAGAACCTGCCAGCCTGCTGGAATTTCAGCTGCAGCTACAGTTTGAGTATTTGCATCATTTGAGAAATCATCAGCAATTACAACATCAATTGGAAGTACAATTTCTACTCCCTTTTCTTCTGCTTCTGCCATTAATTCTTTAGCTAGCTCAACTTTATCAGCTTCAACTAAAGAATCTCCAACTTCATAACCTTTTGCCAGCAGGAATGTGTTTGCAATTCCACCAGCAACAATTAATTTATCTACTTTGTTAATTAAATTTTTAATTACATCAATTTTATCAGAAACCTTAGCTCCACCCATAATTGCCACAAAAGGACTTTCGGGATTTTCCATTACTTCTCCTAAGGCGTTTAATTCTCTCTGCATTAAGAATCCTGCCGCAGATGGTAAGTATTCGGTAACTCCAACTGTTGTTGCATGAGCTCTATGAGCAGCACCAAAAGCATCATTTACATAAAGATCAGCAAGTGAAGCCAGTTCTTTTGCAAATTCAGGATCATTTTTCTTTTCTCCAGCATGGAAACGGCTGTTTTCTAATAACATAACTTCCCCATTTTCTAAGCTATCAGCAGCTTTTTTAACTTCTTCGCCGATACAGTCATCAGCTTTTTTAACTTCTTTGTTTAATAAATTAGCCAGTGCTTTAGCAACTGGATCCATTTTTAAATCATCTTTAGGTTCTCCACCTGGACGACCTAAATGAGAAATCAGAAGAACTTTTGCCTCTTCTTTGATTAAATACTCTATAGTAGGTAGTGCAGCTTTAATTCTTGTTTTATCTCCTACAACACCATCTTTAAGAGGAACATTAAAATCTACTCGAACTAATACTTTCTTTCCTTTAAAGTCCATATCTTTAAGTGTCTTTTTCATTTTTTATACCTCCATTATTAATTAGCAATTACTAATTTGATCTGACAAGTATGAAAAATCATTATAAAAATTAAGCAAAAAAATTTGTTTAGATTAAAATTTCAGGGGCAGGCTTAAGCCCGACCCTGAAATGATTGTTATATATTAATTACAGCATTAATGTTAAGTCTAAAACTCTATTTGTATAACTTAACTCATTGTCATACCAGGAGATAACTTTAACCATGTTGCCATTTACAACCATAGTTGACTGAGCATCAATTTTAGAAGATTCAAACTGTCCCATAATATCTCTGGAAACTAATTCTTCTTCTGTATAACCTAATACACCTTTCATTTCACCTTCTGCTTTTTCTTTAAACATTGCATTTACTTCTTCAACTGTTACATCTTGACTTAAAGTAAATACTCCGTCAACACAGGAACCATTAGGTACAGGAACTCTCATAGCCATACCATCAATTTTACCTTCTAGCTCAGGCAGTACTTTTGTTGTTGCAATAGCAGCACCTGTAGTTGTAGGAATAATATTTTCAGCAGCTGTTCTACCTCTTCTGGTTTTGCTTGCTGGCATATCTAAAATAGCCTGACTTGTAGTATATCCATGAATTGTTGTAATCAGACCTTTTTCAATTCCAAACTCATCATTTAAAGCTTTAGCTAAAGGAGCTAAACAGTTTGTTGTACATGATGCATTAGAAACGATTAAATCATCATCGGAAAGATCATCATCATTAACACCTAATACAATAGTGTTATCAATTTCATCTTTAGCAGGAACTGTTAAAATAACTTTCTTTGCTCCAGCTTCAATATGCTTCATTATTTTAGCTTTGTGACGGAAGACACCTGTTGCTTCTATAACAACATCGATATCATTTTCTTCCCATGGTAAATCTGCAGGGTCTTTAACAGCAGTAACTTTAATTTCTTTACCGTTAACTACTAATGTATCGTCACCCTTGGTTTCTACTGTACCATCAAAACGTCCATGTACAGAATCATACTTAAGTAAGTAAGCTAAGTTTTCAACATTTACTAAATCATTAATTGCTACTACTTCTATGTCTGTATCTCTTCCTTCTACCAATCTTAAATACCCTCTACCAATACGTCCAAATCCATTAATTGCTACTTTTTTTGTCATTATTTTATTCCTCCTTATAATTTGATGAATCATTAAAAACTTAATTTACTAAACAAAGATTTAAAAGTTTTGAAAGTCTATAACCTGCTGATTTAATTTGCCAGCCTGTCTTCGGCCTCACCTCCCTTGAGAGAGATAATTTTTCGGGCTGTTATTTCATCAGTAATTAAAATATCCTGGTATTTTGAAGAAACTGCAGAAATTATAGCCTCTGCCTTATTTTCTCCACCTGCAACAACAATTACTTTATTAATTGCTTCCAGGTCATCCAGATTTAAACCAACACTTGTTGTAGAGTAAATTATTTCTCCTTTTGAATTGAAGTAAAAACCAAAAGCCTCTCCCACTGCACCTGCATTGAGAAGATCTTTGATTTCATTTTCCTCCATTCCTCTACGAGCTGCCATATCAGCGGCAGTACCTACTCCATGAATTAAAATGTTGGCTTTTTTTAAAATTTCTAAAGTTCTTTTGATTGTTGGCTCTTTTGTAATATGATAAATATTTTCTTCAGCCACATTATCTGGAATATGAAGAAGATGATAGCTTCCACCAATTTTTTTTGCGATTTTAGCTGCAATA
Source organism: Bacillota bacterium (assembly GCA_051746665.1). GTDB lineage: Bacteria > Bacillota > Halanaerobiia > Halanaerobiales > Halanaerobiaceae > Halanaerobium. The sequence goes on along the minus strand of JBNJFG010000010.1, from coordinate 37,741 downwards.
GTATTAGCCTGTATCTCTACATCTTCGCTCAATCCGCCTCGACCTGGAACCACAGTTACATCTTTAGACTCACTGCTGTAGCTCATTTCAGAAGCTACCTTAGCTAGTGTTGTGCCGCCAGTTACTGCGAGTATGTCTCCATTTCGGATTTCTCGCTGTAAAAGTTGTGAGGCCATACGACCAATTTCTGCCTTTAGGTCTCCACTTGGAACAGCACCATTAACCAGCTTTACTTTTTCTATTCCCAATATTTTTTCTAATTGATTTTCTAAATAACTGATATCTCGCAGTTCTTTAATGTACTCATCTACTTCCATCAGAAATTCTTCTCCAATTCTAGTTATTCGAGTACCGGCTGGGCTAATAGTTATAAAAGCATTTTTTTCGAAAAATTCTAAGTCATTACGGATTGTTCGCTCACTCAGGCCAAGTATTTTTGCCAGAGCTCTTCTTCCAATTGGCTGATTGTAATAAATACCACGTAAAATATTATATCTCTGTTGAGCAGTGTTTACAATTTCTGGTACAATTTTTTGCTGAATTTTAAACAGTCTATTCATGTTTAACCTCCGAGCTGGAACGTTTTTGTCCAAATGGAACATAATTGTCCCGGTACAGCAAAAAACAAAGCTGATATTCAAATCAGCAGCAAGCTTTTATTCATTTTTCAACTTCCAAGTATATTATATCATCTTTTGAGATAAATTCAAGTTAAATTTTGGGCTATTTTTTTAATTCTTCTCAAACGATGATTAACCCCTGATTTACTGAGATCAATAATTTCTCCTAACTCTTTAAGTGAAGCATATGGATTTTCTCTTCTAAGCTCTGCTATTTCACGAAGTCCAGGGCTTAATGAATCAAGTCCTGTTTCTCTTTCAATAATATCAATATACTCAAGCTGATCCATAGCAGCAGAAACTGATTTTTCTAAATTTGCAGTTTCAAAATTAACTCTTCGATTAACATTATTTTTTAATTCTTTGACTATATGATCATTTTCCATTTTTAACATTGCTTGATGAGCTCCAATAATATTTAAAACCTTAACAACATCATTATAACTTTTAAAATATATAACATTAAAACCTTTATGCTCAGTTTGATGTGCATTAAGATCAAATTTATCTAATAATATTTTTAAGTCTTCAGCCAAACTATTCCTTTCACAGCGAAATTCTAAATGATATTCGGTCTGAGGCCTATTAACTGAGCCAGCACCTAGAAAAATACCTCGCAAATAAGCCTGTGCTAACTTGCGCGAATTTAAATACTCATCTTTAATATGAAAAACTAAATTGTTTTGAGGAGTTAAAAATCCTAATTCTAATAAAAATTCACGAACTCCTGGCTGTGGTGTTACAATAATATCATAACTATGACTCAAATTGAATTTTCTATCCTGTCTGACTCTAATTTCCATACTAAAACCAAAACGTTCTTTAATTAGAGAATAAATTCTTCTTGCTAAATTACCATGATAAAGAGTAACTTTTACAGCCAAATGTTTGTTTGAAATCTGAATTGAACCATCTATCCTTATTAATGCTGATAACTCTGACAACTGTTCTGAATAACTATACTTATCTTTATGAGTTAATTCTTCTTTAACTTTATCTGTAAAAGACATTTAATCCCCTTTCAACAATATTTTTGATGATTTAATAATTATATAATCAATATTATAATTTTCTAATTATATTTTTTATTTAAATCATAAATCAATTCCGCCAATTCTTCAGGATCATGTCGGAGATAACTGTTCTTTTTTAGTAAATCAGCTTCTATAATTTTTATCCCCATTGCTTTTAAACGCTGATGATCTATTTCAACTGGATAAGCACCCTCAGCTTCATATTTTCGGCGAAGTTCTTTTGTTCCCTGCTGATTATTCACAATTATATAATCGAAAACACCTTTACCACAGTGATCAATTATTGCCTGAGCATGATCTGCAGCAGTATAATTATCAGTTTCACCTGGCTGAGTCATAACATTACAAATATATAATTTTAAAGCTTTACTTTTTTTAATTTCAGCAGCAATACCCTTGACCAATAAATTTGGTAAAATACTGGTATAAAGACTACCAGGACCGATAATAATTACATCAGATTTGCGAATAGATCGTCTAACTTCCGGTGTTGTACTAGCATTTTCTGGATATAAAAACACTTTATTAATTTCTTTATCATATACAGGAATAGCTGATTCTCCCATTCTTTTTTCCTGATCATGATAAACTGCACCCAATTTAATGTCTTCATTAGTTGCTGGTAAAACCTTACCTCTAATTGCTAAAACTTTACTTGATGCTCTTACAGCTTCTTCAAAATCACCAAGAACTTCAGTCATTGCAGCAATATACAAATTACCAAAACTATGACCCTCTAGTCCACCTTCAGATTCAAAGCGATGCTGAAACAATTTTTCCATTAGTGGCTCTCTATCAGCTAATGCTACCAGACAGTTTCTAATATCTCCAGGAGGTAAAATTCCCATTTCATCTCTTAATCTGCCAGAACTACCACCATCATCTGCTACTGTGACCACTGCTGTCAGATTATCACTGTTTTTTTTGAGACCACGCAGCAGATTTGAAAGACCTGTCCCGCCTCCAAAAGCTACAATCTCTGGCCCTTTATTTGATCTTCTTTTTTCATATAACAGATTCAAAATTTCTCCATGTGGAGTAATATGAGTATTTAGTTCTGCTACTATTTTTACAAGTGAATAATATGTTAAAGCAACTCCACTTAATATCATAAATAAAGCTGTAAGTTTTAATACAAAATCTGAATGTTCTCCAAAAAAATTATTTAAAATTGAAAGTAATTCATTTGTTACATAAATACTAAGATCAAAACCAAATAAAGGTGTAATCCCTATACTAATTAATATAAATGAAAAGATTATAACTAAAAACCACCGTTTAACTCCTAAACCCGGGAAAAACCATTTTGGCAGATTCATAATTACACTTCCTCTATTTTTCAATATCCCTGTGTTCTAAATTAATATTAAAGTCCTGGTCTGATAAAAATTCGGCTAATTTAATCACTGTAGTAACAGAGCGATGCTTACCACCAGTACATCCTATAGCGATAGAAAGATGACTCTTACCTTCTTTTTTATATTCAGGTAATAAGAAATTAATTAAATCAAAAAATTTATTATAAAATTTGTCAGTTAAAGGCCATTTCAAAACATAATCTCTCACTTCCTGATCATTACCAGTCTTTTTTCTTAAAGACTCTACATAATAGGGGTTAGGTAAAAACCTCACATCCATAACTAAATCTGCATCTCTTGGAATACCATATTTAAAACCAAATGATATTAAACTAAGGTGTAGTGAACTTTTATCTGATCCACTTAAAAATAACTGGTTTAATTCTTCCTTTAATTTAGAAATTTCTAACTCACCTGTATCAATTATCTTAGTTGCCCTTCCCCGTAACTCTTCCAAAAGTATTCTTTCTCTTTCAATTGCATCCAAAATTCTACCTTCTTCGTCCAGCGGATGACGTCTTCTACTCTCTTTATACCTTCTAATTAAAACATCATCTGATGCTTCGAGAAATAATATATCATAGTCCAAATTCATAGCTTCTATTCTTTCTAATTCTTTAAATAATTCATTAAAAAATTCTCTACCCCGTATATCACTAACAAGAGCAATTTTTTCTAAATCTGACTGCAAACATAATTCAGCAAATTTTGAAATCAAAGCAGGAGGTAAGTTATCAACGCAAAAGAAACCCATGTCTTCAAAATAATTGAGGGCAAGAGATTTCCCTGCTCCTGACATACCAGTAATAAGTATAAATTCCATCTAAATATTATTCTCCTTCCAATATCTCTTTTTTAAAACCTGCTGCTGTCAGCAGTAATCTAAAAATTTCTTTTCTGGTGCACGCATAATATCTAAAAATTTAAGTTTAGAAACTTTAACAGCTTTATTACCATAAAAAACATCAGCATTATCTTCTAATTCATCAATAGTTGCCAGACCTAAAGCATTGTTGACAGCAAAAAATTTTTTATACCCCTTTAGCTCCACTGGTAAAGCCTGATAATATTTTTCTAGAGCAGGAATATGACTTTTTAAATCAGTTAGCATTTTTGCTAAAGCAGTTAAAGCTTTTGTTTGATTTTTGGGGTCAGCTAATTCTTCTTCACTAATACCTAAATCTTTTAAAGGCCAAAAATGTTTGTCTCTGTTTTTTAAATCTTCCCTGATATCTCTAATTAAATTAATTTTTTGTAAAAACAAACCAGCTTGATTAAAATTATCTAATAATATTCTCTTGTCCTTCTGATTAATATCAAATTTATAGATAATAGTTTCTGTTAAAAACCCACCAACAGTTCCAGCTACATAATAACAATATTCATCAAGATCTGCAAAAGTTTCAACCTTTTCAGTTAAATATTTTTGCATCCCCTGATTCATTTCCTGCAGCCATTTATGAGAGATTTCTTGTATTTTGAAATCAAAACCCTGATAACACTGATAAATTAAATCAATATTTTTAGTCAATTTCCTTAAAGCATCATTATCAATCAATTTAGAATTATCTTCTATGATCTTAAAATCAGCACTGCGGTCATATTCTTCTGTAGAAAATATTTTGCTGACTCGATCCATCATATCTTTTTGTAGCTTCAAATTAGGTGGATGAATTTCATCTTCAAAATTATCTAATATTCTATCTTGAAGATAAGCTAAAAGAACTTCATCTTTAATTTCTTCATCCAGCATTGGAATTGTTAATGCAAAACTTCTAGAAACTTTGCCTAAAATATCTTTAGCAAATTTCATTGGCTCTGCTCGCATTTTTTCACCTCATCGGAAATACAGATTTATTTCTTATACTTAAATTTTAAAATAGTAAATATTAATATAACTATGTACAACAATAATATAGATAAAGAAATTTTATTTACTGGCATTAAATAGTCTACAAGTGTTGGCTCTCCTTCTTCTTTTTCAAAATCAATTTTTAAATAAGGTATTTTCGGCATTTCTCCTCTTAAAATTTCTTTTTGGTTTTCACCACCAGGAACTAATATATCAAGCACTCGAGGATTAGTTGAATCTGAGATATTACTTTCAGAGTATATCTGCCAGTAACTTTTATTATTAGATATTGAGCGGAAATGATCATAACCAAAAGGATCAAAACTACCTATTAAAACAATAATTTTACTGTTTTGAGCTAAATTCATTTCACTTTTAGGAATTATTAAAAAAATATAATTATCGACTTTATTTAAATATATATTTTCTGATGAGTCTGGCTCTGCAAGTGATAGATCATTAATATTTAATATATTCTCTTTGCGGCTGTCAGGATTAAATAATTTAACCCACCAACCACTTATTTTTAAAAATTTATTCCAGTAAAAATCATCTTCAAAACTTATATTGGCTCCACTATGAAAAAGTTTGTTACTCCCACCAGCTTGATTATCAATATAAACTTCAATTAAAGGTAAAGAAAATTCATATTTTGCTCCCCAGGGATCAGTTAAATTTGAAAAAGAAAAGCGATACTTATATTCTTTTTCATTTTCAAAAATCGTTAAAGATTTTAAATCAAATAAGTTGCCTCTATTTTGAAATATATGGTTTTGAGGATAATAATAATCACCTGGGCCATAATCATCTCCAACCCCATCAAGATGATTAAAAATGACTTTATAATCATCTGCTTTTACAGCTGATGTTAGAAGAAAAAGACAAATAATAAAAAAAATAATTAATTTTAATTTTGTATTTTTTATATTTTCAAAAGCCATTTTTGCACCTCTACTATAAATCCAGCGTTTTATTTTTTCATTATATTTTCAGTGAAATCAACTGCCGCATTATATCCCATAGTTTTCATTCTATAATTCATAGCAGCAACTTCTAAAACTAAGGCTAAATTTCTACCCGGTTTGACAGGAATAACGATTTCATCAATTTCTAAGTCCATTATTTCAGTTTTACGGCTGTCAATACCAAGTCTTTCATATTCTTCCCCTTCTTCCCATCTTTCTAACTTAATGGTAAGGTTGATTGGGGAATCATGTTTAACTGCACCAGCACCAAATAACGTTTTAACATTTATTATTCCAATCCCACGCATCTCTAAAAAATAACGGGAGTTATTTGGAGCAGAACCACTTAAATGCAGCTCACCAACTTTTTTGATTTCTATTATATCATCAGCAACAAGTCTATGTCCCCTTTTTACAAGCTCTATAGCAGTTTCACTTTTTCCGATTCCACTCTGACCTTTGATTAAAACTCCTATACCATAGATATCAACAAGCACTCCGTGAATTACTTTTATTGGTGCCAGTTTTTCTTCTAAATAATTCAAAAGCATACTGCTAAATCTAGTAGTAGAAATACTAGTTGAAAAAACAGGAATCCCATTTTTATTTGCTTTATCTATTAAATAATCGGGTATTTCTTCACCTCTAGCAACTATTACACATACAGGGTTATAATCTACATATTCATCTATTCTTTCTTTTAAGATTTCCTCATCCAATTCCTTTAAAAAAGAAATTTCAGTCCTACCAATTAAATTTACTCTTTCAGGTGCAAAGTGCTTCCAAAAACCAGCTAATTCTATCCCAGGCCTTTTTATATCACTAACCTTTATTTCTCTTTTTATTCCAGAACGCCCTGCCTGTATCTCTAAATCAAAACGATTGAATATATCAAGAACTAATAATTTATCTTTATCGCTCATCTTTTATCAACCTATCCTCCATTGCTACAGCTATAGCGCCCATTAAACCAATATCTGATCCTAGTTCAGCTTCTTTTATTGTTACAATTTCTAATGGACCTGGTAATGCAATATCCTTCATTGTTTTTAATGCTTGATCCAAAAAGAGATCAGAAGCTTTCATTACTCCACCACCTAAAATTATCATCTCAGTGTTAAAAATGTTAACAACATTTCCTAATCCAATACCTAAATAATAACCCGCCTTTTCAAAAATATCTATAGCTGTTTGATCACCCTGATAAGCAGCTTGAGCACAAATAACAGCATCAATATCTTCGACTATATTATCCGCCAGGTCAAGCATTTTTTTGCTTTTCCCAGCTGCGGCAGCTTCTCTAGCTCTTTTTCCGATAGAAGTCCCAGAAGAAAAAGATTCTAAACAGCCGTGGTTTCCACAACCGCAGAGTGGTCCATCTGGATCAATTACAGTATGTCCAATTTCACAGGCGTTATCATTAACACCATTAAATAATTCTTTGTTAATAACTGCTCCAGCACCAATCCCAGTAGAAATAGTTAAATAAACCATATTATCTACTTCTCTACCAGCACCAAACCATTTTTCTCCAAGAGCAGCAGCATTGGCGTCATTTTTCAAAAGAGTATTAATACCTAATGCAGCTTCCATCTTTTTTACCAGCTGTACATTTTTCCAGGGTAAATTAGAATTTTCAATTATAATTCCTTTTTTAGCATCAAGTGGTCCTGGACTACCAATTCCTAAAGTCCTGACCTGGTCTTTACTGACTCCAGCCTTGTTAAGAACTGCTTCTATAGTTTCAATCATATTCTCAATTATTTTATCTTCACCAAGTTCGGCTTCTGTTTCTTTTCTTGATCTTGTTATAATATTCCCTTGAGCATCAGCAAGACCTGCCAGGATTTTAGTTCCTCCTAGATCCAGACCTAAATAATATTCTTTCATTAAATTATTCTCCTCTCAAATAACTTTATTTAATTTAATATTTAGCAAGAATTTCCTTAGTGCCCTGTATAATCAATATCCCTATCATTCCAATAAAACCAGCCGGAAGACCAATACCGATCACAGTTAAAACCACAGTTAATAAAAATATAGCTAAAAATAAAATCAAAGAATAGATTATATTATCCAAACTTAACACCAAAGCACTTTTCAAAATTCTTTTAAATGACCTATCTGGCTGAATAATTAAAAGCCCCCAAAAATATATTTGATAAATTGAAAAATAAATCAAAAGATAGGCAAATAAAAAAGCAAAAGCTAATAACCACATGTTTTCTTGGCCTTTGATTAAGAAAAAATATAAATCTACTGCAAAAATTATATATAAAATAAGCGAAAATAAAAAGGCTGAAAAAGCACGCCAAAAATTATTTTTTAAATAAGAAAAAAGAGACTTAAAGGCGACTCTACCTTCTTTCATGATTTGATCGGCACCATAAAGAGATGTTAAAAAAATTGGCCCTAAAAAAAGCACCGGCAGTAACAAAAATATATACCAGCCACTGTTAAATGCAATTAAAATAAAAAACAATAAAATAGAACTACTAACAAACCAGGCAGTGCTTAATAAAACAAGTTTGAATAAGTCTTCATAAAAAGCTTTGAATGTAGATTTAAGTATTGAAAAAATTTCCAAATAAACCCCTCCGAACTTGAACGGTCATAAAGCTTATATATCATCTTTTATTATAACATATCTGGCTTTAAAATGCATAATCTTAAAAGTTCATTTATATTATTTCTTATCCTCTATTTCTATATCTAAATTAAAATACTCTTTTAAATACCTTGCAATACCAAGATCATCATGATCATGAGCTGTAGCATCAGCATGTTCCTGTAATTCTGGATGTGCATTCTGCATTGCAATTCCGGTGCCTGCCCATTCAATCATTTTTAAATCGTTTAATCCATCCCCAAAAGCCATAACTTCTTCCTGTTTAATATCAAATTCTGCTGCAATTTCTTTTAAAGGAACTGCTTTTGAAATATCTTTTTTAGTAATTTCAATAAAAGAGGGATAGGAGGATGAAAGCTCAATTTTATCTTCAAAATTTGCTTTTAAAAAGTTTTTGATTTCAACCTGTTTATTTTCATCTTCTTCGATTATCAGCATTTTAGTTGGCTCTTCGGTTAAAAATTCATCTAATCTACCTACATAATTTGCTTCTATACCAGCAATATCATAGTATGTATCTGTATATTTATTTTTTTCAGCTACATAAAGATTATCATCAATATACAACTGCAGATGATAGCCGTTTTGAACAACCATTTTAGTAATTTCATCAGCAATTTCAAATGGTATTGGAGCATGAAAAAGCTCCTTCTCATCTTTAGGATCAATAACTAAAGCCCCATTATAAGTTATTATGGGATCAACCATTTCTAAAAGTTTAGTATGTGGTTTAGCTGAACAATACATTCTACCAGTTGCTACCATTGTTTTTATACCTTTTTCTCTTACTTTTTTAACTGCCTCTATAGTTTTTCCCTGCAGCTTGTGTTCAATATCCAATAAAGTTCCATCTAAATCAAAAACTATTAATTTAATACTCATCTTATCACCTTTTCTGAATTGTTATTATCTTATTATCTTATTATCTTATTTTTTTATCTTTTTAAAAAAAGGGCCGGGTTTCCCCAGCCTTATAAGTAATTAAATTATGAAAATTCTATTCCATAAATTTAGCAGAGAAAGCATGTACTTCTTTTTTCATTTCTTTAAGTTTTTCTTCATCATCAAGATATTTTAAAGCTTCAAAAATAAAATCAGCTATTTTTTTCATATCCTCTTTTTTCATTCCTCTTGTTGTAACAGCTGGGGTTCCGATTCTAATTCCACTTGTTACAAAAGGGCTTCTAGTTTCAAAGGGTATAGTATTTTTATTAACTGTAATACCTACTTTATCTAAAGCTTCTTCTGCTTCTTTACCTGTTATATCCATATTTGTTAAATCAACAAGCATCATATGATTATCTGTTCCACCGGATACAAGCCTCATTCCATAACTTTTTAATGCTTCTGCTAAAGCTTTTGCATTATCAATAATTTGCTGCTGATAATCCATAAACTCTTCCGTTAAAGCTTCCTTAAATCCGACAGCTTTTGCTGCAATAATATGCATTAAAGGACCACCCTGTATTCCAGGGAAAATTGCTTTATCAATTTCTTTAGCATGCTTTTCCTTACAGAGAATCATCCCACCTCTAGTACCTCTTAAAGTTTTATGAGTTGTTGTAGTTACAATATCTGCTACTTCTACGGGATTAGGATGTAAACCTGCAGCTACTAAACCAGCAATGTGAGCCATATCAACCATAAATAATGCTCCTACTGAATCAGCAATTTCTTTAAAAGTTTTAAAATTAATAACTCTCGGATAAGCACTAGCTCCTGCAACAATTAAATCAGGTTTATGTTCTTCTGCTAAAGCTCTAACTTGATCATAATCAATAATTTCTTTTTCTTTTGTAACTCCATAATGTACAAAATTATAATATTTACCTGACATATTAACTGGACTTCCATGGGTAAGATGTCCACCATGGGTTAAATCCATAGCCAGTATAGTTCCTCCTTTTGGAACTTGAGAAAAGTATACTGCCTGATTAGCCTGAGAACCTGAATGTGGTTGAACATTTACATGTTCAGCATCGAATAATTTTTTTGCCCTTTCAATTGCTAACTCTTCAGCTTTATCGATTACCTCACAGCCCCCATAATATCTTTTGTGCGGGTAACCTTCAGCATATTTGTTAGTCAGTACTGAACCAGCCGCTTCCATTACAGCAGAACTAACAAAGTTTTCTGAAGCAATCAATTCAATGTTTTGAGCCTGTCTCTGCTCTTCCTCTGCAATAATCGCTGATATTTCCGGATCAATTTTTTTAAGTTCCTGCATCCAAAACTCATCTCCTTTATCTTTTGTAATATAATAGACTTAATAAATAACTCTGTGTTAAACTACTTCTCTGTTAAACTACTTCTCTAAAAGAGAATTAAATCCTCCTTAATTTTCTAGCTGCGCATTTGAAATAAAATTATAAAAATTGAATTTAAAATGAAAAAGACCGGAGATAACCCCCGGTTTTTTCAAAAATTTATAAATTTATAAATTTATGCCTGGCTGATAGCATCAACTGGACAAACTGCTACACAAGCTGCACAATCGATACATTCATCTGCATCAATTTCGTATTGTGTATCACCTTCACTGATACAGTCTACAGGACATTCTGGTGCACAAGCACCACACAAAATACAATCATCTGAAATTACATGAGCCATTTATTCTTCACCTCCTGCTATTCAGCTTATTAAAGCCATTTGTAAAAAGTTCACAAAACTATTATAACCATCAAAAATCAAATTGTCAACTGCTTTACAATTAAAAACTATATTTTAAAGAAAATGATGAAAAATCATTATCTTCAAATTGACCAAAGTCAGTACCTTGATCTCCGCTAAATATCTTGTGAGATACTGTAAAAACTAAGTCCTGTTTCAACTCATAATCTACCGCTGCCTCTAAACTGTAATCATGATCCTGCAGATTATAAACCCAGGTTAATTCTGGAATTATTTTTTCGTTTTGATAACTGTCTTCTAATCTTAAAATAGCTCTATTTGTGGTATAATCTCCATCTTGATTATAATCTACATCTGTTTGGCTATTATTTTCAATTTGATCATCATCTAATATTTTTTCACCAGTAAACTGCAGATTTAAATTAAGGTTACTAATTGGAAGGTCACGATCTCCTCCAATTACCCAGGCTATTTTATTATTTCTAACAGTTGGATCATTACCATCTGTATCATCAGTTCGATAATATGCTAGCTCTAAACGGCTATTAATATCAGCAATAACCCGGGCCATCTCAAAGCCAAAGACATCTACTTCATCATAATGCAATTCAGCAGCATTTAAACGGGCATTAAAATCTTGCCCAATGCTCTGAGCAAACGCCTTTTTATCATAACTGGGTGTTCTCAAATAACCATGATAATAACTTAAACCATAATCAGTACCAGCACGGCTGTCTGTAAATCTTAAGCCAAATTGATTGTCTTCATCAGCTGTAGCGTCTTTTACCTGATTAATAATCTCAGTGGTATTATAACCGGTAGCTCTTTCTAAATCAGAAAGCGACATATCAGCTGAAAATGGATTAACAATCCAATTTCCTAAAGGACTATCTGGATCTTCTGCAAAACGATGAGGAGTGAAATTAGGTGTATAAATAAATTCTAAGTTAGCATTACCACCTCTAAAAAAGCGATCAACTTTGATCATTTCTTCTCCAATTTGACGCTCTTTATATTCGGGATTAATAAAATCACTCATGTCCTCAGCGTTAATATTATCTAAAACATGAACTTTATCACCTTTACCCCAGATCACAATATTTTTACCGACAGTAAAATTATATTGCTCACCATAATATTTATAATAAACCTCATTAAAATCAATTTCTTCTACTGCCCCAACCTGATAATCAATCTTGACTTTGAACTCATGCTCAAGACCTGGATAAACAAACTCCAGATCTCCTTTTAGATTTTCTTCTAAATCACCATCATCTGTAAATAATCTAAACTCAGGATCAATCTCACCACTTATATCTAAAGCCTCATCTTCCGCTTCACTTTCATAAAAACCACCACCATCAAAGGCGGCTGCTGGAATAGCTAAACAAAGTACTATCAGCATCGAAAAAACTAATGATTTAAACATTTTCCGTTTCATATTAAGACCCTCCCCCGGGTAAACTCATTTTTTATCTACCAGTTTTTAAGAACTGCTGGCTAAATCTTTTATCATTAATTTCAACATTATACTCCAGCAGATAATTGTCATTTCTCTTTTTAACATATAGATTTGTCTTGTGACCACTATCTAAATCCTCCATTACAGTTGAGAAAACTGTCCAGATACCATTAATTTTTTCTATATCACTCTTAACTTTCATTTCTTTATAAAGTTCTTTGCTATCTTTATCATACATTTCAACTTTAACCGGTATATAATGCTCTTTTGTTATCCAGCTAATAGTTTTTGCATACTGTTCATCGGCTGGATTTTTAGGAGTTGCTTCTACTACATAAGTTTCATAATCATTATATACATCTTCATCTAATAATTCATACTCAAAATCATCAATTTCTCTTGATTTCATGTCATCATAGGTGAAATCAGATCCCATAAAAGAATCTCCACCCTGGCCACCTGAGATTCTACGGACCCGACCTAAATCAGGCAGATAGATCCACTGGTCATCATCTTCTCCATCATTTTCTTTCTGTAAAAACCTTGTATTTTTGATAGAAGAAGGCTCGTGAAAAACCATGATAGTATTGTCTAGATCTCTTTCAAAATCAACTTTCTGGGACCAGACTTCTAAAACTCTCGGTCTAACATCACCATTAGCATCAATTAAATCCATTCCCATCAGAGCATGTCTGCTGTCCCCAGTATCTCGCTCATCAACTCTTTCCATAACCTCGCGTCCGTCAATGGCAGCAGCTGTCATGTTTAAACTACCAACAATAAATAATGCTATTAAACATATTGAAATAATTTTTATTTTATTCTTCATTATAATTTTCCTCCTAGTGTATTATTTTAATATTCTTTACTAATGAACTTTGGTTTAAATATATTTAATAATAACGGTAAAATTGTTAATGATGCTATTGAAGATGTAACCATTGTTACCGCAATTAGAAAACCTAAATAAATCAATGGATAGAAATTAGAGAATAAAAGAACCAAGAATCCTGCTGCTACAGAAATAGCATTGAAAATTATTGCTTTACCTGTAGTAGTTAAAGTTCTTTGAGTTACTAAATGTAGATCATCTTCTTTTATTCTTTCAGCGTGATATGAATGCAAAAAGTGAATTGTATAATCTACTCCAATACCTATCGCTATAGAAGCAACCATAGCTGTTCCTACATCAAGCCTTATTCCTAAATGACCCATTAAACCAAAATTAATGATTAAGGAGAAGGCCAGTGGAATAATACCATATAAACCAGCAATAACTGATCTAAAGGAAATAGCAACAATCAAAAAGACTATAATAAATGAAATCATTATACTTCTGGTTTGGCTGCTGACTATTAAATTATTAGCTTCTAAGGCCATAGTCGCATTTCCGGAAACAGTAAGATTATAATTTTCTGGGAAATTATCACTATAATCATAAATTTCTTTTCTTACTTTTTTGGCAACTAAGTTGCTGGGATTATTCATCTGTAATAACATTTGAGCTTTATCTGGCTCTAACTGATCATTAATTAAATCATCAACACTGCCAGAATATAATAACAGATATTGTGAAACTAAATTCTGTAAATTCTGTTTAGATGCTGCCCCATATTTATCTAAATCATTAGGAATTTCATAATAAGCTGCTGCCTGATAGTTCATTTCTTCAGCTAATAAATTCACTAATTCGCCTGCATTAATATTTTTCTTTTCCGCTCTTGTTAAAGCAGAATTTAAAAGCTGGATAAATTCATATTCGGAAATATTTTTCTCTTTATCAGGTCCTTCCAGCAATTTTCTTTCCGACTGAGAATCACTTTCTTTTTCATTTTCTCCTTGATAAAAACTGGAACCTTCATCTGCTGAATCATTTTCGCCTTCATTATAAAAACTGGAACTTGTTTCCTCTTTTTCTTCCTCATAAAAACTCGATGTATTTTCATCTGAACTGTCTTCTTCATAAAAACTTGAAGTATTCTCTTCACTATCATTAATATCTTCATTATTTTCGACAGCATCAGAAGAGCTTTCAGCAATTTCTTCTTCAGGATAATTCATAACCTGATTCATTCTTTTAATATAATCTGTTATTGAAGAGGCTTTACCAACTTCACTAAAATGAGAAACTAAATGCTTCTGCAGTCCATCCATCTGAGTTAAGATATCAGGGTGATTTAAATCTCCCATTTCTTCTCCTTCTACCATAACCCTCATTATATTGGTACCGGCAAAATTATCATTAATAAAATCATCTGCCTGTCTAATTTCTGTATCTTCTTTAAACATTTCAATTAAGGGAGTATCTACAATTATATCCTCAAAACCAAGAAATGAACCACTTAAAATTAAAATAGCAATTATAATAATGCTTATTCTTCTTTTAGAATAAAAATTATGCAGTTTTTCTAAGATTGATTTAAACTCTGCAGTTTCAATATTTTCTGCTTGAACATTATTCTTCAAATTGGCAATTATAATTAGTAAGGATGGAATTAAAAATAAGGCAACTATAAAAGCTGCTGCTATTCCAAAGGCTGTAAAAATACCAAAACTTTTTATTGGTACAATTTCACTAGAGGCGAGTGAACCAAAACCTGCTACTGTTGTTAAAGCTGCCAGGAATACTGCTTTCCCCATTTTATCTACTGTTTTAGCAACCAATTCCTTCTGTTCGGATACTGAAATTTCACCCTGGTATTCATTAATATAATCATAATAATGGCTTAAAATATGAATACCATAAGCACTACCTACTGCAATTAATAAAACAGGTATTACTGTTGAAACCAGAGTCAAATTAATACCAAGAAAAGCCATTAAACCAATAGACCAAATACTGCTGACTAAAACTGTCATTAAAATTAGTACAACAGCTAAACTTCTTTTAAAAAATAGATATAATATTAAAATTAGAACACCTATAATAAAAGGTATTAAATATTTAACATCCTCAAGCATACTGTGGCCCATTAATACATTAACAGCAGTAGCTCCTGCTATATATATTTCTGTCTTATTATTTTTATAGCTATCGGTTACTTCTTTAATTTGATAATAAGCATTTTCTTTCTCTTGATTATTTAAGCCTTCATTTAAACTAATTAAAACCTGGGTTGATTTAAAATCATTGGAATACAAATTATTTTCATAAAAATCCCAGTTTAATATTTTGTTTTTTACTTGTCTGCTTTCTTCATTGTTTTTAGGTAATTCTTCGACTAGTTCTTCTACAATCATCCCTTCTGAACTACCTTCAATATAGTCAACATTTGTTAATGAAGTAACTTCATCAATGCTGGTAATGTTTTCTAGTTCAGAACTTAATTTGGACAATGTCTCTAAATTTGAAGGGCTAAATATATCTCCCGTTTTAAATTTAACCGCTGTCACGATGCTATCACTTTCTCCAAATATATCATCTAGTTGATTATTGCTCATTTTTGTTGGATGATCATCTGGTAAAAATACTTGAATATCATTATTGATTTCTATTTTAGGTAATTGAAAAAGAAAAAATAAGGTTATTACAGATATTATAATTACTATTAATTTATTATGTTTTAATATTTTTCTCATTACTGCGCCTCCTGTTTGATAAATAAACGTGAATAATAAAGAATAGCTAAGTATTCTTTTTTTGAATAATTTTATACATTTTTTCTAAATTATTAATTACTCTTTCAGCTTCTTTTTCTCCAATTTCTTTAATGAATATTTGAAACCACTGCTGATAAATATCAGTAATTTCTTTTTTAATAACTTGAGCCTTGTCAGTTAAATAAATTAAATTGACCCTCCCATCATCAGGAGATCTTTTTTTCTTTAGATAGTTTTTTTCAATTAGGGAATAAATGCCTCTAGAGATAGTCGCTTTATCTACTCCTAAATTTTCTTTAAGCTTGTTTTGGCTTATCCCATCTCCATCTTTGTATAGGTAAACCAGAAGATTTGCTTCACTGTGATTTAAATTATAATCTGCTAATAAATTATCCACAAATTGATCATGATCTTTATATAATTTTGCTATCCATTTTCCAATTGGAGCATTTATTCTCATAGTTCCACCTCTTTTAAATTAGTTGCACTCTCAACTATCTTTATAGAATTATAACAGAAATTAGTTGAGTGTGCAACCTTTATTTTAAATTTTTTCACTTTTAATTAGATGAATTTATCAGTAGGTGAGATTTTCTTCCAATATAGAAGCTCGAATGGTATTTTCTTGACTTTTTTAGACAAAAATAACCTCTCAAATTAATGAGAGGTTTAATTAAAATTAAATTTTTAAATTATAGCGTTTCATTTTCAGCACCCTTAACTTCTACATCCATTGCAAAATCAACTACACTAAATACAATAACCGCTGTAATAGTATTGACAACTGCTGCTGGAATTACTACTGTTGAAAACAAAACAGTAAATGGACCTGGTAAACCAACTAATAAAGCAGCTGTACCGAGGAAAATTCCTCCACTTAAAAGTGTACCAAAAGCTGTTATAATACCTGTAGATAATTTTCTCGATGGCAGTTTAATTATGATTGGAATTAAAGGATAAACTATTATAAAAGTAAATAATTTATCTACCATATTTGCCACCTGTCCTCCAGGGAAACCTGTAGTTAACGCAGTAAATATTCCAGTTGATACTGCAACTAAAAAACCTAATTTAAAATCCTGTTTGATGATCAATAAAATAAACATCATCGCTAAAGCAAAATCAGGTTTCATCCCCATTACAATCGGAGGAAAAAATGCATGTAAAATAAATCCAATCGCTACCAACAAAGCCGCCTGTGCTAAATCTTTTGTACTAATTCTCATCTCAACTCATCTCTCCTTTTTTGTTTTTACTCGTCTCCTCTACATCTACAACTCCACTGTTATGATAATGTTTCACTCTCCACCTGATTATATTCCACATCGATGGCAAAATCAACAACAGTAAATAATACAACTGCAGCTATTGTATTTACAACCGCTGCCGGTAAAACGACACCTATAAATAAAGCAGAAAAAGGTGCGGGTAAACCTACCAGCATTGAGGCTATAGTTAAAAATATACTTCCACTAATAATTGTTCCCACTATTGTAGTTACACCTGCTAAAACTCTCTTCTGCATAAACTTACTAAATAATGAAATCAAATTATAAACAATTACAAAAGTAAGAAGTTTATCAACTATGTTTGCTATCTGACCACCGGGAAAAGTAGTAGTTAAGGCAGTAAAAATTGCTGTTGCTAAAGCTACCAAAAAACCTAATTTAAAATCCCTTTTAACAATTAATATTATAAACATCATTGTCAGAGTTAAATCAGGTTTCATCCCCAAAAATATTGGTGGTGTTAAAGACCTCAAAATCATTGCAATCGCTACCAACAAAGCCGCCTGTGCTAAATCTTTAGTACTAATTCTCATCTCAACTCATCTCTCCTTTTTTGTTTTTTACTAATCTCAACTAATTTCTAAGCTAATCTCTATCAGCTTTTCTAATTGTTTAATATTATACAACAGATATTATAAATTGTCAAAATATTATTTCTGAATTTAACTTCAATAATATAAGTAATTTTTAATGTTTATCAAAAAGGTTTTTACCATATTATATAGAAATATTAATTAAGACACTGAAATCAAAAACAGAAAGGTGAAAAATAGTGAAATATAAAATTAAATTTTTGATTATCATTTTATTCTCGATTATATTTACCTCTCCACTTTATGCTTTTAATATTGAAGAAATCAATAGTTTAGATTATGAAATTATAGCGGAATATAAACATGATCCAGAATCATTTACGCAGGGCTTAGAAATTTATAATAATTACTTATACGAAGGAACAGGACTTTATGGTAAATCTTCATTGAGAAAAACTGAGATTCCAAGTGGAAAAGTTTTAAAAAAATTAAATTTAGATGAAAAATATTTTGGAGAAGGAATTACTATTTTAAATGATAAAATTTATCAGTTGAGCTGGAAAGAAAATACCGCTTTTGTCTATGATCTTAATTTTCATTTAATAAAAAAATTTAAATATCAAGGTGAAGGTTGGGGTTTAGCAAATAATGGGCAGCATTTAATTATGAGTAATGGCAGTCACTATATATTTTTTCGAGATCCTGCTACATTTGATATTATTAATAAAATTGAAGTAAAAATTGATACTGAAAAAATAAAAAATATAAATGAACTAGAATATTCAAATGGATTTATTTACGCTAATGTTTGGCAAAAAGATTATATTATCAAAATTAATGCTGAAACTGGTGCTGTTAAATCATATTTAGATTTCAGTAATATTTTAGATGAAAAGTATGAAGATAAGGTAGATGTATTAAATGGAATTGCCTATGATAATCAAAATGATAGTTTTTTAATCACAGGCAAATTATGGCCTAATATATATCGCGTCAAATTAAAAAAATAATATATATTTCAAAAGACAGCTGAATAGAATCTCAGCTGTCTTTTTAGATAATATATATTAAGCTGTTTCTCTTCTATTTAAAACATCAATCATAACAGCAAGAATTATAATAAATCCTTTAACTATCATTTGATAGAAAGTATTAATTCCCAGAAGACTCATACCATTATTAATAACACCAATAATAATAGCACCAATTACTGTCCCAGAAATTGTACCAACTCCACCCATAAAACTGGTACCTCCAATAATTACAGACGCAATAGCATCAAGTTCAAAACCAGTACCAAGGTTTGGTGAAGCACCATTTAAACGAGAAGCAAGCAAAATACCAGAAGCAGCACTTAAAACACCTGTGATTACAAAAACCATTGTTTTTGACCTTAAAATATTAATACCAGAAAGCCAGGCAACCTTTTCATTACCACCAATAGCATATAATTTGCGGCCAAAACGTGTTTTTTGTAGAGTATAAATTCCGATCATAACAATTACTGCAAAAATAGCTACAGGAACTGGAATTCCCTTATAACCAATAAAAATAAAGAACCCTGCCAGAAATCCTGCCACTGTAAGAATCAAACCACCTGTTAATTTAGCTTTATTTCTTGTTTTTTCGCCTTTTTTAATTTCAACACTTATTTTAAATACTGCCATAATCCCTAAGATAAGAGCTATGACCAGTATAATTAGAGAAGGCAGTTTGGGAATATAACCACTACCAATACTGGCAAAGGTCATATTTGTTACGGGAACAGAAACTCCCTGAGTTAAAACCAGACTTAAACCTCTGGCTATTGTCATTACACCTAAAGTTATAATAAAAGGGTGGATATCAAATTTTGCACTCATAAATCCATTGAAAAATCCAATTACTCCACCAATCCCGACTAAAGTGATTAAAATTGCTAACCACATTCCAAATCCAGCCTGCATCAAAAGTGTTACTGTTACTGCAGATAATCCAACTGTAGACCCAACCGAAAGGTCAATACCTGCAAGTAGGATTACCATTGTCATTCCAACAGCAATAATTCCATTTATTGTAACCTGGCGCACCAGATTAGTCAAGTTTCTTGAACTCAAAAATGAAGATGATAAAAAACTTAAAATAATAACTAAAAAGATTAATGCTATAAATGTACCATTATTTTTAATAAACTTCTTCAAATTTATTCAACTCCTTTACTACCAGTAGCATATTTCATTATTGTTTCTTGATCTGTTTCAGCCCGTTCTAATTCAGCAGTTTTCTTTCCTTCTGACATGACAACAATCCGATCACTCATCCCCATAATTTCTGGTAATTCTGAAGAAATCATAATCACTGTAACTCCCTGTTCAACCAGTTGATTCATCAATCTATAAACTTCAGTTTTAGCACCAACATCAATACCACGGGTTGGCTCATCTAATATTAATACATCAGAATCAGTGATCAACCATTTACCAATAACAATTTTCTGCTGATTTCCTCCGCTTAATTTTTCTACAAAAACATCTAAACTTGGAGTTTTAACATTTAATTCTTCAACATATTTCTCAGTTACAGTTCTTTCTGCATTATTATCCATCACCATTTTTGAACTAAAATTTTTAATTGATGGTAAAGTCATATTCATAACCAGATTTTTATCTAATAATAACCCTAATTCTTTTCTATCCTCAGTTACTAAGGCAATTCCATTTTCAATTGCATCAGCTGGATTTTTTATATGCAGCTGCTTACCATTAAGATAAACTTCCCCTTCACTTTTTTTGCCATAAACTCCAAAGATAGCATTAACTAACTCGGTTCTTCCAGCACCCATCAGACCCGAAATACCAAGAATTTGACCTTTATAAGCTGAAAATGATACATCATCTACCAGCATCTTTTCAGGGTTAAATGGATCTGGAACTGATATATTTCTAACTTCCAGAGTTTTATCTCCCCGTTTAAAATCATGACTTGGAAAAAGATCATCAATATCTCTTCCAACCATCCGATTAATAATTTCATCTAAAGTTACCTGATCAATCTTAATTTTATCACCAATTGTAGATCCATCTCTCAAAACAACAACTGAATCTGCTATTTTCTTTATTTCTTCCATCTTATGAGAAATATAGATTATTGAAACCCCACTGTCTCTTAATTCATTGATAACTGTAAAAAGTTCCTTAATCTCTGACTCAGTAAGAGCAGAAGTAGGTTCATCAAAAACTAAAATTCTGGTATCTAAAGAAAGTGCTTTTGCAATCTCAACCATCTGCTGTTTACCCACTGTTAAATCTCCAAGATCGGTTCTAGGATCAATGTCCATATTAAGTCGGGAAAGTACATTTTCAGCATTATCATAGAGTTTTTCCCATTTGATTCCGCCTAGTTTATTTAAAGGGTGTCGGTCTAAAAATATATTCTCAGCAACAGATAGGTCAGGCAGCAAATTTAATTCCTGATGAATAATTCCAACTCCGGCTTCTTCTGCCTGTCTTGTGTTATCAAATCGAACAATTTGATCATCAAGAAAAATATCTCCCTCATAGGTAGGATAGGGCCAGACACCACTTAAAACCTTAACTAATGTTGATTTCCCGGCACCATTTTCACCAACCAAGGCTAAAACTTCTCCTTTTTCCAGGGTGAAGTTTACATTATCAAGAGCTCTTACACCAGGAAAATCTTTAATAATATTTTTCATTTCTAGAATTTCTTCAGCCATAATTTTACCTCCAGAATTGATTATTTAAAAAGCAATCCCATCCTTGAATGGGATGGGACTGCTATATTATTTGTCATTATAGTCTTATATTTACTCTTCATCAAAAATTTCTGATGCTTCGTGATATCCATCTGCAACTACAGTATCCATAATATTATCTTTATTAACAACTACGATTTCTGTGATTACAGTTGGTACTTCAATCTGACCATTATCAACATAGCGGTCAATTGTTACTATTTCATCAATCGGCTTGTCCGGATTTTTAGCTAAAGCAACAGCAACTTCTGCAGCTTCATAAGCTAAAGGCTTTATCTTTTTAAAGATTTCAACTGTCTGTTTTCCCTGAGCAATATATCTAATGTTTAATAAGTCAGCATCAGAACCAGCAACAAAAACTTCATCACTGTCTGCCATACCCTGACCTTCTAAAGCTCTTACAGCACCAGAAGCAAGTCCACTATTATTTGCTACAACAGCATCGATATTATTGTCATATCTTGTCAAAGCATTTTCTGTTGTGGCCATTGCTAAATCTGGAGACCAGCCTTCATGGCTTTGATCTACAACTAAGTTAAGACCTTCATATTCTTCAACTGTATCTAAAACACCCTGTGAAAATGCATTTGCATTAGAATCACCAGGCTGTCCTCTTAATAAAACTACATTACCTTTTACTTCTCCGCGGTTTTCTTTAAACCACTCAACCATTGCTTCACCCTGCAATTCACCAACAGCCCAACTATTCTGAGTTAGGAATACATCTACATCACTGTTCATAATTAAAGAGTCATAGTTTACAATAGCTACACCAGAATCGTGTGCCATTTTAACCATGTTACTTGCTGTACCTGTGTTTACAGGCTGTAATACTATTACATCAGCACCCTGAGTTAACATATTTTCAAATTTAGATAACTGGAGATTTTCATCATTATTTGCTGAATCAAAAATTACTTCATCAGCACCTAATTCTTCTGCTTTTTCAATAAAAGCATCTCTATCCTGAATATATCTTTCTTCCTGCATTGTTTTTAGCAGAAAACCCACCTTAATTACACCATCATCTTCTCTTTCACCATCATTGTCACCTAAAAGGTTGCTCAACCAACCACCATCGTCTTGAGCAAAAGCCGCCATTGAGATTGAGGAAACGAGTAAAATTACTACCAACAAAATACTTAATTTTTTCATAATTAACCCCCTAATAGTTTTCTCAATGTGAACCATTATTAACTTGTATTATATTATAATTCTCAAAGAGTTTTTTTAATCTATCTAAATTGTATATAATTATCTGGAAATTAACCATGGAATATTTTTTTAAACCCTTTAATATTTTTTGTATGAAAAAAATCAAAAAAGATTAATGTTATCTCTATAAGTTGTTGGAGAAGCTCCCACCTTTTTTTTGAACCAGGAGCTAAAATAATAAGCATCATTAAATCCAAGCTGATCTGCAATCTCATATATTTTATAATCAGTTGTTTTCAAAAGCTCTTTAGCTTTATTCAATCTGATCATATTAAGATATTCACTAAAACTTTCACCTGTTTCTTCATGAAATAGATTGCTTAAATGACCACTGCTTAAATTGAATTTTTTTGCCATTTCACTTAAGGTAATCCCATCTTGATAATTTTCTGCTATATGTTCTTTCATTTCATTAATCATTTCTTTGTTTTTATCATCAGGATTAAAAGAAATTAAATTGTGTAATCTGAGTAAAAATTCTTTGAGAATAATTCCAATCTCTTTTAAATTATTTTCACTAATGTTTTCAATCCTATCTTTATCGATGATCTCCATTAAATCTTCAGCTTTATAATCAAGATCTTTAATGATTTTAAAACTCTCTAAGATCAAATTATTTAAAACTACATATATTTTTTCTCTATTTAAATTTGCACTTTCTAATTCATCAACAATTTCATTTACAGTTTTTAATATATCTTCTTTACTTCCCCGTTTCAAAACTGCATTTAAATCAATTCTATCCATAATTAAAGACTGATGCTGGAAAAACTGATCATCAATTAACCAGTTATAAATAGAATTTAATTTATTCTCATTTATATAAGTTGAAATTTCACCTCTTAAAACTGCCAACTGCTGCTCATTATTTTTTTCTTTAATTAACTCATCCCGTGCTTTATTAACTACTTTCAGCAGTTTTTCAGATCTAAACGGCTTTAATAAATAATCATTGACCCCAAAACGAATTGATTTTTGAGCATATTCAAATTCAGCAAACCCCGAAATTACAATAACTTTTAAATGCTCACTATTTTTTCTAGCCTTTTCTATTAAGTTCATACCACTTAATTTTGGCATCTGAATATCAGTAACTAAAATATCTATTACTTTAGCTTTCATAACTTCTAGAGCTTCTGCTCCATTTGAAGCAGCAAATACCTGATAACCTTCTTTTAGCCAATCAGTATTATTTAATAACTTATCTCTGATTGGTTTTTCGTCATCTACAAGCAGCAAATTATAGCTCAAATTATCTCCTCCCTCTTTGATCTATCTTAATAGTAACAATTGTTTTCTCTTCTTTGATACTTTCAACTTCAAGTCCAGAGCTGCCACCATACATTAAACTCAATCGTTTATTTACATTACGGAGACCAAAATATTTCTGCTGATCATCAGTTTCCAGTTCTCCTCTTAATATTTTATTAATTTCTTCAACTTTAACAGCTGAAATCCCCACCCCATTATCAATAATTTTAAAGTAAATGATTCTATTTTCTCTGTAACCTTTAACAATTATTAAACCCTTTTTATCTGCCGGCAGCAAACCATGATAAATAGAGTTTTCCACTATAGGTTGTAGTATCAATTTAGGAATATGTTTATCCATAATTTCAAAATCTTCTACATCAATAATATATTCATATTCTTCTCCATGTCTAAACTGCTGAATAAAAAGATAGTTTTTTACATGTTTAATTTCATCTCTTATTAAAACCATTTCTTTACCATGACTTAAGCTAAGTCTAAAAAATTTACCTAAGGCTTCAACCATATGGGTTGCCTTATCAAAATCTTTATTCTCTAGAAGACCAATTATTAAATCAAGTGTGTTATAGATAAAGTGTGGTTTAATTTGATTATCTAGACTTTCCATTTCTAACTTTCTTAGAAGTTTCTGTTCTCTTACGTTCTGCTCCATCAATTTATTAATCCTTCTAATCATTTTATTAAAACTCTGTCCTAATTCTGCAATTTCATCATCGCCACTAATATCAATTTTAACTGAAAGATCATTTTCAGAAGCACGATGAGTCAATTCCTGAAGTTTTTGAATTGGCTTAGAAAGTGATGATGACAGATATAAAGTTAATAAAATAATTAATATTAAAATAATTACTGTTATATATACTGTAAGATCAGTAATATAATTTAATTCTGCTTCAACCTCATCAGCTGAAGCCATACTGATTATATACCAGCCAGTAGTTTCAGAATAAGTTGAGGTTAATAAATACTGTTCTCCTTCATGACTTACCTTGCGGTCTGGAAAACCATCACTATAATAAAAGCTTCTTTCTCCAATTTTATCCTTCTCTGGATGATAAATAATATCTCCATTTTTATCAGCAATTAAAAAATAACTTTTTTCTCCCAGATTAAAATCTGTAAGATCAGCTAGTACATCAAGATCAATATCTGCCGAAATCAATACATTTTCTTCGGCAATTTCCGGATAATAATATCTAGCAACAGTTACTACTTCTTCTTGAAAGTAATTAATATACGGCTGAGTAAAAAAAGTGTCAGCATTTTGAGTTGAATAAAGCTGTTCCTTAAAATTATTGATTTTTATATTATAAGTTCCATAACTGCTAATTCGTCTTCCATCCTGAAAAGTTATAGCAACATCTTCCAGACCTGGTTTAAGCTGTTTAACATTATTGAAGTCTTCCCAGATTCTGAAAGCATATTTGCGGTTGTTTCTGAAATCATTTACCTGAGTTAATTTAATAAATTGATTAATGTAGAAATCCTGTTCTTTACTTAGAAATCTTTCTACTTCATTTATATAATCTTCTAAGTCCCTTTCCATTCTTTTAACCATTTCCTGAGAGTAATTATTAATTCTATCATTAATTGCTCCCCTGTATGTATTAAAAGATAGAAAACCAAATAGTAATATTGGCAATAATCCAATTATTAAAAACGAAATTATTAATTTAGTTTTTATCGTATGAATTTCTATTCCATTTGCAATTTTTTCAAAAAATTTATTAAACATTATAATTACCGCCTTATTTAACACGCCATGGTTGATGAATTTTTAATAATCTATCTAAATTATCATTATTCGAAATTTCTAAACCTGTTTTTATATATTCTGGAGGTTTAACTCCATATTTTATATAATCATATAAAGTTGATAGACCTTTAGAACCCATTGTTGCCATATCCTGTCCAACTAAATAATGAATTAAACCTCTATCCTGTAATACTAGTGCATCATAAAAAATATCAATCCCGACTGCAACTCCACCATTTTGAGCCCAATTTTGAAAATTTGGTAATGCCTCAGCCGGAACATAAAAGGGCCAGCCTCCAACAAAAAAGATTATATCAATATTGGGATTTTTTTGAACATACTGTTCCAATAATTCTACTGCTAAATTAACATTATCTTGGTTTTCAACAATATCTTTAATAACAATATTAGTGTCTGCAACAGTGTCCAAAAAAGCATTAATCCTCTTTTCTAAATTTAAAGCTCCTTTAACTCCTGTCATAATCATTGTATTTAACTGTTTATTAGAGTCTGTATAATCTATATTCTTTTCTTCCAAAACTTGCAGCAGGCCTTCAGCAGTAACTTTTCCAGCTTCATAATTATCTATACCTATATTAAAGATCCGATTACTATTTGGGGCGTCAGCATCAAAAGTTGCAACCGCTATCCCTTTTTTCATAGCTTTATTGATTATCCTATCATACTCTGGTGTATCATTAATACTTAAAATCATTCCATCTACTTCTCTTTCGATTAAGCTATCAATAATTTTAAGCTGCTCTTTGGAATCAAAACTGAATGATCCCAGCCACTCCAAATTTATTCCCAATTCAACTGCTTTTTTTTGAGAATGTTCAAAGGCATCTAAAAAAATCGGATTTTCTAAAGAACGTGGAACAAACGCTATCGTCATTTTATCAATTTCTTTTTGTGTTTTTGGGTTAATCTCTGCTTTAACTACGAATGTTGGAATAATTATAAACATGACAAAAATCATTAAAAATAATAAGATTCTATTTTTTTGACTAAATGAACAAAACATAATTACCACCCAATCTTTTTATTTTATCTAAAAAGTCTAAATTTTTTAAAAAACATAAAAAAAGGACCTAGATTAAGGCCCTAAATTTTTTTAATTATATGTATATTATAATAGCAGATTTCACAGCAATTTTCCACTATTTTTAATAAATAATTAAATTAAGCAGGTAATTACAATAATTTGTACAATAAATATTAGTAAGGAATAAAATAAATTTGAAAGGAGAATAATAATGAAAAATAAAAAAGATTATTACAAAGTAAAAGCTGAAAATGTGATTAAAGGTTTTAAAAAGAGGAATATTGAGGGATATTATGTTAAAAATTCTGAAGAAGCCAAAAATAAGATACTTGACTTAATTGAAGAAAATTCTTCAATTTCCTGGGGAGGTTCAATGACCTTAAAAGCGATTGGGATATTTGATGAACTAAAATCTGGTAATTATAAATTATTAGATAGAGCTACTGCTAAAACAAATGAAGAAAAAGAAAAAATTTATCACCAGGCACTTAGTGCTGATTATTATTTAATGAGTTCTAATGCCATAACTCAAACCGGGAAGTTAGTAAATATAGATGGTACTGGAAATCGCCTTGCAGCACTAATGTATGGGCCTAAGAATGTTATTATAGTTGCTGGAATGAATAAAGTTGCAGCTGATGAAGAAAGTGCTATCAAAAGGGCCAGCAACCAGGCAGGACCGGCCAATGCTGTTAGATTAGATAAAGATACACCATGTACAAGAATCGGATACTGCACCAAGTGTCATGTTGATGATACTATTTGTTCACACACGGTAATTACTCGTTTTTCTCATCCTGAAGAAAGAATTAAAGTCATTTTAGTTGGAGAAGAACTGGGATATTAAATGTTAATCTAACTACAGTAATACTTGAGTTATTATGTTAAGTTTATTGTAGTTATGGAGGTGTTTCAAGTGAATAAAACTACAGATAAGTTTCTCAAAAACCCAGATGATAAAATTATCAAAGAAAATTTTCAGTTCATTTTATTTGGAGGGACTGGGGATCTGGCTCATAATAAGATTATACCCGCTTTTTATAATTTAGCAGCCAAAGATATTTTGCCAGATAAATACACAATAGTAGCTACCGGAAGACGGTATGATAACAAAAATGATTATTTAGATGCTTTGTATAATTCATTAGCTAATAAAAAAGAAAAAATAGATAATAGAATTTGGCAGATTCTTGCTGATCATATAGATTATTTTCAACTTTCTTTTAAGGATGAAGATGATTTTAAACGTCTCCGAAAACATCTGGAAAATAAATCAAATAACGAAAAAATTTATAATAGAATTTTCTACCTTGCTACTGCACCCAAATTCTTTGCAAAAATAGCAAAGAAAATAGAAGAATTTAATTTACTAGAAGTAAAATTAGAAAATAATGAATCTCGCCTGGTAATTGAAAAACCTTTTGGTCATAATTTTAAGTCAGCTAAAAAATTAAATGACACACTTAGTGGTATTTTCTCTGAAAAAAATATATTTAGAATAGATCATTATTTGGGTAAAGAAATGATTCAAAATATAATGGTAATTAGATTAAGCAATCCGATTTTTAGAGCACTCTGGAATAAAGATCATATTGATAATATTCAAATTTATTTAAATGAATCCGAAGGCGTTAAAGATCGTGGGAAATATTATGATGATGCTGGAGTCATCAAAGATATGTTTCAAAACCATATTCTTCAAGTTTTATCTTTGATTGCTATGGAAGAACCTGAAAATTTAAGTGCTGAAGAAATTTCAAATAAAAAAGTAGAAGTTTTTAAAGAACTTGCTGATAATGATTTAAGTAATATTGATAACCATATTGTCAGAGGACAGTATGATTCAAATGTTATTGATGGAGAAAAAATAAAATCTTATCAAGAAGAGAATGAAATTGACTCTCGATCAGAAACATCAACCTTTATGGCTCTTAAATTGTTTTTAAACAATGAGCGCTGGCGTGGTGTTCCAATTTATCTTAAATCAGGAAAAAGATTAAATAAAAAAGAAGCTGCAATTGCTATAGAATTTAAAGACGGTTTTCATTCTGCTTATCTTGATCAAAAGGGATTAGACAGTAATTTGCTGTTAATAAAAATACAGCCTGAGGAAGGTGTTTCATTAAGATTTAACACTCGAAAACCTGCCAGCAACAATAAGATAATTCCAGTTGAAATGGAATTTTGTCAAAATTGTCAGCAGCTTTTTAATTCACCCGAAAATTATGAAGGTTTAATTTATGACATGATTGATGGTGATAAAACATTATTTACAAGCTGGGAGGAAGTTTCTTATTCCTGGAAATTCATTGACAAAATTCAAGAAAAATGTGCAGAAGAAAACATAATTCTGCATAAGTATCCAGCCCTGTCTCAAGGACCTGAAGCAGCAGATCAGCTTCTTAAAGATGACGGAAGAAAATGGCTAGATAAAGATTAAATAAAAAATATATTTCTGGGCAAAAATTTAATACTTTTGTTTTTAAGGGGGATTTTAATGTTTGATATTTCAATGACAATCAAAAAAGATATGTTAGTCTATAAAGGCAAAGATGAAATCAGGCCAAGATTAACCACTATCAGAGATTTTAGTCAGGGTGATGCTCACGAATCTGAAATTCAGATGAATGTTCATACTGGTACTCATATTGATGCACCACTGCATATGCTGGAAAATGGGGAGAATGCTAATTTATTTTTTGCTGAAAATCCGTTCTATCATTCTCAGCTAATAAATTTAACTGATCTTAATGAAAAAATAACAGCAGCTGATTTAAAAGAATATGAGATTAAAGAAAATTCTTTTATAATTTTAAAAACTAAAAATTCTAAGCCGGGCTTTTTAGAAAAAACTCCAGAAAAATTTATTTATTTAGCAGAAAGTGGTGCTGAATACTTGATTAATAAAAATATTAAAGGAGTTGGAATAGATACTAATGGAATTGAAAGAGCGCAATCAGATCATCCAACCCATAAAAAACTACTCAGTCAAAAAATAATGATTTTGGAAGGTTTAAGATTAAATCAAGTTCCTGAAGGTGATTATATACTGCTTCTTTCCCTGCTTAAAATTGCAGATAGTGATGGATTGCCTGGTAGAGCTTATTTATTCGAAAATGGAGAAATAGAAACTATGTTAAAATTATATAATTGAGCTTAGCTAAAATTATACTGGGAGGTAGTTAAATATGGAAAAATATGAAATAGGCTTAATCGGACTGTCAGTAATGGGACAAAATTTAGCCCTTAACATTGCCAGAAATCATTCAATTGCAGTCTATAATCGTACTGAAAGTAAGACCAAAAATTTTATGCATAATAAAGTTGATAAACAAGAAATAAAAGCAGCCTATGAATTAGAAGATTTAATCTCTTCGCTGGAAAAACCGCGCAAAATTATGCTGATGATTAAAGCTGGTAAACCTGTTGACCTTGTTATTGACAGTCTTTTACCTTATTTAAGTAAAGATGATATTATTATAGATGGTGGAAATTCTTTTTTTAAAGATACAAATAGACGAATAAAAAACTTAGAAGAAAAAGGTATCCATTATCTTGGAGTTGGTATTAGTGGTGGTGAATATGGAGCTTTACATGGCCCTTCAATTATGCCAGGTGGAACTGAAGCTGCCTATGCGGAAGTTGCTGATATTTTTGAAGACGCTGCAGCAAAAACTGAAAACGGATCCTGTGTTAGTTATTTAGGACCTAAATCTGCCGGTCACTATGTTAAAATGGTTCATAATGGAATTGAATATGGAATTATGGAAATCATTGCTGAAATATATGATTATATGCGTAAAGTATTAGAGTTAGAAGCAGATGAAATGGGCAAAATTTTTAGTGAGTGGAATCAAGATTTTGAGTCTTATTTAGTTGAAATCACTGCTAAAATTATGAAAAAAAATGATACTAAAAGCAGTGAAAAACTGATTGATATGATACTTGACAAAGCAAAGCATAAAGGAACTGGTAAATGGAGTGTTCAGAGCGCTTTAGATCTTGGAACAGCCATTCCTACAATTAACGCTGGGGTAAATGCTCGCCTAATGTCAGCCATTAAAGAAGAAAGAATTGAAAATGCTGCTAAATTTGAAAAAATTAGCACAGCAAATGTAGATAAAGAAAACAAAATTAAAAAATTAAAATCTGTTTTGTATTTTGCTTCAGTTATTGCCTATGCCGAAGGTTTTAAGCTTTTAAAAACAGCTTCAGAAGAATATAATTATAATTTAAATTATAAAGAAGTAGCACGCATCTGGGAAGATGGCTGTATAATTCGTTCTGCTCTTTTAAAGCCTATTCAGGCAGCCTTCTCAGCAGATATGCAGCTAAATACTTTAATTACTGCAGAACAATTCAAAAACAAACTCAATCAAGCTGCCCAAGATATAACTGATATTATCACAACAGCAGCTGAAGCAGAAGTTCCATTAACTGCTGTTCATTCTTCTTTAGACTATTTCAATAGTTTAAAATCGAAAAGAATGCCGGCCAATCTTATTCAGGCACAGAGAGATTTTTTTGGTGCTCATACTTACCAGCGTCTTGATGAAAAAGGAACTTTTCATACACAATGGGAATAATAATTTTGCTTTTAAAAGAGGTACAATAATTTTATTGTACCTCTTTTTCATTTCTATTTTATTAAATAAATTTCATAATCTACCATTTCCCGAATCACTTAAATCAATTAAACCTTCTGGATATGGTTTAAATATGGTCTGTGGAATTAAATATTCTACCTTAAATCTGATTACCCAGGATCTTAATAATGCAAGTGGTACTGAGAATGGAACTTTATCATTCTTAAAATCATCTAAATTTTTTAGAAAATACTCTCTCTCTTCTTTACCAATGTCAGATGAAACATAGCCAAAAATATGCTGAAGCATATTTACTCTTTTACCAACATCCGGGATAACATTTAAACTTTCAAGCAGCTGTTTTCGATAATTAATCATTGTTTCTTCGACCTTATCTTTTCCATGAGCTGCTATTATTCGTCCAAGTTTATTTAAACCAGTTTGATTATATGACATTATTAAATATTTATTATTACTATGAAAATCTATCAATTCTTTTATTTTCCCACCTTCAATTACATTTCTGAGATCTGCAAGCATAAATATTTTTATTAAAAAATTTTCTCTCAGCTTAAAGTTCTTTAGTCTTCCTTCATTTTCTATAACTAATGAAGGAAATTCAACTAATAAATTCTTTGTGAAATACCCTGCTCTTTTTTCACCTAAACCAGGGACTTTTCCAGCTTTAGCATAAACTTTCGAATCATGACTTGCACAAGAAGGTGATCTGGTTTTAGCTATAAAGCCCTCAATTTTTTGTTCATTTAGTTTTGAACTTAGTTCCTCAATATAATTATCCATTTTTTTTGTATGATCTTCACCAGTCATAGAATCAACTAAACGGTATTCTCCATCTTTTTTTATTAAACGAATGGAATTACGAGGAACTCCCAAACCAATCTCTACTTCAGGACAAACTTTAATATAATTTACATGTTTTTCTAATTTGCGAACAAATTTATCCGGAATTTTGTCTCCATTATAACGACAGTTACAATATTCTAAACATTTACTTAAAATTAAATTGGGTTTTTTAAAATCTCTCAAAACAAATTCCTCCTGTTTCTATCTTTATTTTTTAGGAAACCAGGGAAAAAATATATTAGTTTTTTCAGCATATTTTTGATATTCTTCATTATCAGCATAATGTTTTTCTAACAAAGGTACTCCTGAAACAAAGCGCAGCAAAAATGTCATTATTAATGGACTGAAAACAAAGATCCAGCCACCACTAACAGCTAGAGCTATTGTATAAAAGCCCCACCATACTAGAGCATCTCCAAAGTAATTAGGATGTCGAGTATATTTCCAAACTCCAGATTTCAAAACATGACCATCTTTTTCAGATTCAGATAGAGATTTAAATTCTTGCAGCTGCTTATCTGCTGCAGTTTCAAAAGCAAAACCAATCCCCCAGAGAAGAAGTCCAATAAAATCAATTATTTTTAAACCTTGATATGGAGAAGATATAATTTTAATAATAGGTGTAGAAATAATAAATAAAAGAACTCCCTGCAGCATAAAAACCCGCAAAAAGGAGGTTAAATAAAAATGGTCCCAGTTTTTTCTCCACTCTGCATAACGAAAGTCTTCCCCTTTACCCATATTTCTTTTAAAAATATGGTAACTTAATCTTAAACCCCAGATTGTTACAATAAAAGTAATTATAAAAGACCTTAAATTGTAATTGTTTGTTAAATAAAGCGCCATATTAGCTGTATAGACATAGCCTAGCCCCCAACCAATATCTACAATAGAATTATCTTTTTTTAAAACAGCTATAACAAAAAACAAAGAAAAATAAAGCAAAACTAAAAGAAATAAGTGAAAATATATTGAATTTAACATTTTAACAACCCCTTAATTTTCTTCCATTATTGCAACAGCTGTACTGCCTCTCCCTGCATTCATTGCTACTATCGGTGAAATAGACTCCAAAAAATCAGCCTCTATATTTAATAATTCTCTAAAAGAATCTTTATACCTTTTAGCTCTTTTATAATCATCACCATGAACAACAGCAAATCTTTTAATACCTTTTTCTTTTTTATGCTTTTTTAAAATTGAGATCATTTTTTTATAATTCCCTTTTTTACTAAAAGCTGTAGCAAAAGCAATTCCATTACCTTCCTGATCAATCGAAATAATTGGTTTTAAGTTTAAAAATCCTGCTAATTTACCTTTTAAAGGACTAACTCTTCCACCTCGAACCATATATTTAAAATCACTTACACTGACATAAATATATATTTTTTTTCGAATCAATTTTAAATAATCAACAACTTCTTTGAATTTTTTACCATCTTCCAGCTGCTCAGCTGCCTCCATTACCAGCAGACCTTCAGCCCCAGAATTTGTTTTAGAATCAATCACTTCAATTTTTAATTCTTTATTATCTGCCAGCACATTCTCTGCTGCCTTTTTTAAGTTATTATAAGTTCCACTCATTTTAGCCGAAACAGTAATTGCTATTATTGAATCATAATTCTCAGCAAGATAATTTAATTTATCTTCTATTTTTTGAACTGCAGGTTGAGCTGAAGATGGATATTCTGCTGCATTATCAATAATATCAAAAAAATTATTACTATCTATTGTTAACTTATCCAAATAATTTACACTATCAATTAAAATATTTAAAGGCAAAAGATGAATTTGATGCTGATCCCTATATTCAGCTGGAAGATCAGCAATAGAATCACATAAAATTGCAATTTTAGATTTTTGTCTGTATTTAACTGCCTGCTGAAGCTGCATATCATCTGCTTTTTGATCTAATATATCAGCATATTTATTCAATCTAATAAATAATTCGGGAGGATTATTTGTATGGATGTGAACTCTGAGTCTATTTTTATCCCCTGCAGCTATTAACGAATCTCCAAGATCAGAAATTTCAGCCTTTAAGTCAAATATTTCTATTTTCAAATTTGTAAGATAAGCTTCTGTACAGTAACGAAAGTTAAGATCATCTTCTTTACCTATTTCTTTTTCAACCAAACTATCAATCTTTGTTATTTGTGTTATTTTTAAATCCTTAAGATTTCCTTTATTTATAAAATCAACAATACCTTCTAAAAAAAATACAAAAGCTTGTGCACCAGAATCAACAACATCTGCTTCTTTTAAAATTTCAAGCTGACTTTTAGTTCTCTTAAGTGAAAAACAGGCACTTTCTAATGATTTTTCCATAATTTCTGCAAAATCATTACTTTTATTTGTTAATTTTTTTAAAGAAGAAGCCCAGTCTTTCATTACAGTTAAAATTGTACCTTCCACTGGATTATTAATCCCTTGGTAAGTATAAATAACAGCATTTTCTACTGCCTGAGCAAATTTAATAACATTAATACTA
This sequence comes from Bacillota bacterium, assembly GCA_051746665.1. Taxonomy (GTDB): domain Bacteria; phylum Bacillota; class Halanaerobiia; order Halanaerobiales; family Halanaerobiaceae; genus Halanaerobium. The sequence goes on along the minus strand of JBNJFG010000010.1, from coordinate 2,782 downwards.
TCTTCTTGTTCAATACTATTTTTTAAACCATTAATAAATTGGGCAAAAATTATTCCTGAATTCCCAATAGCTCCTCTTAAAGCCGCCTCTCCCATAGAATTAAGAGTTATTGTTAAAGAATTATCTTTTATGGCTTCATTTTTAACTACAGTTAGGGTTCTGCTAAGATTACTTCCTGTATCCCCATCTGCAACTGGAAAAAGATTAATTCTATTCAATTCTTTTTTATTGGCTATAACTTCTTTTGCTCCTGATAAAAAAGCATAATAAAGTCTTTCACCGTCAAGATAAGTTATTTTCAATTTAATACCTCCTGACATAAATCAATAATCTTTACTAGTAATCTCATTATACCTTTTATGATATAAAATTAAAAGTTATTTAAAGATAATTTTGAAATATTTTCAAAAAAAATCTTGACATTAGATGAGCATCTAATTATACTGTTATTAGAACTTTATTAAAGGAGTTGATTTTTATGAGTAATAAAAACTATATACTTGACAAATCATTAATCTATGAATTCTTTTTAAGCCTTTTCCGTCTCAAAAATGATAAAACAATTAAATTGGAAGACTTAGAATTAAAAAAAGAAATTAAACTTGATAAAGAAATAGTTAATTGGGCTGCAGAAACGATGGCAAAAATTCCACAATCCAAAAGAGAAATGATTGCAAAATATTTTAATGAGGAAAGCTATTTTGGTCTCTGCCTTATTTCAGAAATACCAATGCTTGAAGTAGAGAACATTGAAGACTATTTGCAACATTTAAAAGAAAAAGAGGCTGTTGATTTCTTAAGAAGATTTACTCAATCAGGTTATGGACCCTCCCCATCTGAAAAACTAGATTTATTAAAAGTTAAAAATTTAATTGCAAATGAAAAAGAAGCTGCAAAATTTGTTAATGAAAAGCTTAATTTTTCTTCTGCTCAAAAATGGAATTTATTGCAGTTTTACTTTAACCCTGAGGCAATGAAAAATGAGTTCATTGAGCTTTTAGAGTGGTATTATAAAAATATATTCAGTAGTGATCTAGACTGGATAAAAGATAAATTAGAAAAAATAAATGATAATTACCAGGAAAACCTCAACCGCTATGGCACCAAATACTTGGAAAACATATTGAGTAAACTAATTGATGATCCACTGGCTGGGAAAAAGAATTATATTGCTTTCTCTTATTTTTATGAAACAAGAATTTTAAACAGTACTTCAGACAACGGTTATAGTTTCTATTTAATCGGTTTTCGCTTTCCTGAAATATTTGCTGCTGACGAAGAAGGTCTATTAGGCAGTCTTGAAATTTTCAAGGCTCTAGCTGATGAAACCAGGCTTAATATTATTTCGCTTTTAGCTGAAAAAACAATGTATGGAAATGAACTAGCTGAACAGCTGAATTTAACTAATGCTACAATTTCTCATCATGTAAGCAAATTATTAATGAACAATATTATCCAGGCTCAGAAAGAAAATAATAAGCTATATTTTAAGTTAAATAAAAATAAATTTGAAGCAGCTGTTTTAAAAGCAGTTAATAATCTCATCTAATTTTTTTAGCTATAGTTTAGATGCTAATCTAAATGCTTATATTTAGGTTAGCATCACACAACAAATAAGGAGGATTTAAAATGACTCTTAATCAAAAATTATTAAATTTTAATTGCTTTGGTTCTATTTTACTTAATTTTAGCATTTATTTGTTTATCAGTTCTCTAATTTATTATCTTTTAAGCCTAAACATTACGCTGCTTAAACTTTCTCTACTCTTTAGTTTTTTTGTTTTAGTATTTTATCTAAGCTCTAAAAAAATGGAATTTCTACTGCAAAAAATGGAACTAAAAAATATAATAGTCATCTCCAAATTTCTCTTAGGAATAATTAAAATGACTGCTGCAGTTTTAATCTATAATAATTTTATTTTGAATTCAGTTTATCTTTATCTTTTAATATTAATTACAGCCAGTCTGCATGCTGTTTTAAATAGAAGCTATGATTTTCATTATCAAAATATTATTGCTGATAATAAAACTTCCCGAACAAAAGAATTAATCTTCCATTTTAATTTAGAAAAGTTATTAATAATAATCCTGTCAGCATTTACTGCAATTTTTATTGAAATAAATCTGATTCCATTTATATTAATAGCAATAGCGGTCTATTATTTTCTTTCAGGTTATATAAATACATTTCAAGAAATTTAAATTTTAAAGTTAAAAAAAGGTGGAATTATAAATGAAAAAAAATGATTTTATTCAATATGATTTTGAAAATCCTCACTGGCTGGAAAAATTAGTTGATAAAACTATTATGAAATACTTTGCTTGGTTTTTTTATCGTCATTTTTTGAGTTTTATAAATATTGAAGGGGATGAAAATATTTTAGATTTTGGATCTGGAAGTGGAAATCTAGCGAAATGTGTGTTAAAAAATATAAATGATGAAGGTTCTCTTATTTGTCTTGAACCATCTAACTATTGGTCGAAATTGGCTAAAAAACGGCTCAGAGATTATAAAAACGTTGACTTTGTTAATCAAGATATCAGAAAATCCGAAATACAAAATAATGTTTTTGACATTATTTATATTAATTATGTGCTTCATGATATTGATCCTAATCAAAGACAGGAAATTATAGATGTCACGGTAGAAAAGTTAAAAGACCAAGGAAGCCTATATATTCAAGAACCGACCAAAGAGAGTCATGGTATGCAGAAAGATGAAATTATATATCTAATGAAAAATGCTGGTTTAAAGTTAAAAAAATCAACTGAGGATAAATCT
>JBNJFG010000009.1:43107-48992 GCA_051746665.1 Bacillota bacterium | reverse complement strand
AATTTTGTTTTTTATAATTAGGATATTTGTCTCTTCATTATCTTTATTTAAGGTACAGAGCATTGCTTTATTCATAAAATCCCCCTATTACATATTTGCGTATTGTCAAAAATTATAGCTTTAAACTTTAATCTAAATTTAAGTTTTGTTAATATTTTAAATGCTAGTGCAAATTACCTTCACGATGAACTACATCATAAGCAAATAATGCATAAGCAATTTCTGCTGTGCTAAAATCAGATTCAGACGCCATTTCTCTAACTATTTTTATTATTTTTAGATAATCATCAGCCTTAAAGTATTCTTTTTCTTTTTCGAAATAATTCAAATTATAAAGGGTGGCCCAAACTCTAGTGTCAATTACACAGTGTCTTTTAGAATTTAAAGAAGTTAAAATTGCAGAAGCTGTTGGAATCCCAATCCCCATTAAACTTGTATATAATGCAAGACGGCAGAAATCATCTTCGATCTTAAAAGCAGCTTTAGTTACTTTTTCTATTCTGCCTTCAGGATTTCGCTTTACATGGTAAGAACTGCGGGTAGAGTTTAAATGAGCCAGCTGATATAATTCAGTTTTAGTTAAATAACCTTTATTATGATATTTATCTCCTATTTCCATTAATTCTTCCGGGTAAAGTCCGGTTGTCTGATCATATTTTTTTAAATACTTTTCAAAATCAATTTTTTTGATTTTTATCACCCTAAATTTAAATAATAATATTTATTCAGCCAGTTTATTTAATTTATCATTTCTACCAAATACTAAAAGCGTGTCATCCCCACTAAGTTTTCGATCAGCATTTGGATCATACTGAATTTTATCATTTCTGATTGCTATAACTGTAACCCCATATTCAGTTCTCAATTTAACATCTTTTAAAGATTTGCCAACCATAAATTCTGGAGTAGGAATTTCTATTAAACTGTGATTAGAAGTCATTAAACTTTTTTGAGCAGTATAATTAACATATTCAAGAGCATCTGTACTTCCAGAAATAAAAAATTGACTAATCATCTGTCCGATGCCTCTTTCAGGAAAAATTATTTTATCAGCACCAAGCCCTTCTAATATCTCACCATGCATATCACTGCTCGCACGGGCTATAACTTCTTTAACACCTAATTTTTTCAACTGAAGAGTACAGAGAATATTGGAAAGAACATCATCTCTCATAGTGACAATTCCAACTTCAAATTGCCCTACATCAAGCGATTTTAAAACATTTTGATCAGAAGCATCAGCTTCAACAACTTTTGTTATTTCGCCTTTGAGTTTATTAACTTTTTTCTGATCGATATCTATTCCCATTACTTCGAATTCATTCTGTATCAAATTACGGGCTATTGTTGATCCTAAATTTCCCAATCCAATAATAATGAATTTTTTAATTAAAATCACCCCAGTAATGAAATTTTATTCTCATTTGTTAATCTTCAACATATCATTTGAATTATCTGATTTTTAAATTTACATAAATTATTATATCATAAATTTTCCGTTAAAGAAAAATTAAGCCTCAATAATATTATTAGAATAAAAAATATCAGAAATAATATTTTAAATAAATATACATTTGTAATAAACTTACAACTGTAAGCTAAAATACAATAATTGAAAATAGTAATCGTTCTTATTGTATATTAAGGAATTATATGTTAAAATATAAATAACAGTTAATTATGAATATTAAAAAAAGGGAGGAAATTTTAATGAAAAACAAGGTTTTAAGCTCAAAGGGTTTTGTTGTCCTGTCAATAATAATGGTATTAGCTTTTATCATTTCTTTATCTCCAGCAATTCTAGCTGATGGACATGGTACAGATGGTCCAGATGTTTTAGATGTTGCACTTGAAGCAGATGATTTTAATACTCTAGTTACAGCAGTTATTGAAGCAGATTTAGTTGCAGCTTTAAAAGGGGATGGACCTTTTACAGTTTTTGCACCAACAGATGAAGCTTTTGCAGCTTTACCCGATGGTGTTTTAGAAAGCCTCTTAAATAATAAAGATCAGTTAGCAAATGTACTTCTTTATCATGTGGTATCAGGCAAAGTAATGGCAGAAGATGTTGTAGAAATGGATGGAGCTATGGTAGATACCCTTCTTGGTGAAAAAATTGTAATTAATATAAAAAATGGCATGGTTTATATCAATGATTCAATGGTTACAGTTACTGATATTGAAGCCAGCAATGGTGTAATCCATGTAATTGATACAGTATTAGTTCCCTAGAACTATCAAAATTTAATATTAAATGGATAAACCGCAGATTTAGAATTCACTTCTACTGCGGTTTATTTCTTATTACTCATATTTTCTGGCTACTGCTACAATAATAACACCATAAATAATACCGGCTAAAAATGAAATATGATCATTCATTCCTGTGGAAAGGTAAAAAGCTAGAGAAACAATTAGACCTAAAAATCCTCCTTTGAGCAGACCATTTACTCCTGACTTCATTTTAGTTAAACCAATTAATGTTCCCATAATTAATCTGTTATACCAAAGAGCAAATAAATAAAGTTCATTGCCGCTGTATCCCATTCTAATTCCACCACCAATAATGCAGATGATTCCAAGTAGTGAACCACTGATAATTGAAAGCTTTAATTTTTTTGTCATATTTAGCCCCTTTCTAATTTTTTGACTTTTTAAATCAAATTTTGATAAAATTGAATAAACTAATAAACTAAAAAACTATTAATAACAGGGAGATGTAATTATGAATTTAAAAAAAGAAACAATGAAATTAAAAAATTGGGCTGTTGTTGGTGCTACACCTAAGAAAAATAGATTTGGTTATAAAATTGTTAAAAAACTTAAGGAAAATAACTATAATGTCTTTCCGGTTAATCCTAAATTTGAAGAAATTGCAGGCCTTAAATGCTATGATGATCTCAGCTCTATAGAACAAAAAATCGATGTTGTTGATATGGTTGTTAATCCAAAACAAGGGATAAAAATTATGGAAGAGATTAAAAAGCTAAAAATTAAATACGTCTGGCTGCAGCCCGGAACTAGAAGTGATGAAATTAGAGATTTTGCAGCCCAAAATGATATAAAATTAATTGAAAATTGTATTTATGCCAGCTTATAAACCAATTTTTTAGGTATACCTCTTTTCTTTAATGGTACACTTTTATTTTTTGCAGCTAAAACTTTTTGATAAGCCTCCAAATTTTTCAACTTCAAAATATAAAGTTTTATCTTCATCTGCTTTAATAAAATGACTTTCAACATCTCTGCCTGCTTCATCTTTTTCGACAGTTGACCAGCTGCCTAAAGTAAATTTAAAATTTATAATTTCATCTCTTTCTAAACTCAAAGAGCTTTTATAATAAGAATTATCTAAATGCTCCATTTTCATTTCTTGGGGTTCATTATCTGCTAAATAAACAGCTTCAATTTCAGCCTCTTTTTGCTCTTTGAGCTGCAAATAGATATCAATATTTACTTTACTGTTTAATTTTTTAACAATTTTTATATTCTTAAAAGCAGAATGTCCAAAAACAGTAAATTTAATTTCTGCAGAACCAGTTTTTTTAGGAATTAATGTTCCATAATCATTTATATTTAATAATTCTGGCTTAAGAGATTTGTATTCACCCTCTAAAGCTGTCATTTTAAAAGAACTGTCAAAAGTTAAAACAGGATTAACCCTTATCTGATGACTGTTAAGTGAAATTGTTTCTCTTACAATAAGTTCAATCTTTTCAATCTTTCCAATCTCTCCAAAAAAGTATAATAAAGGAGAGTGGACACGTTCAGCCCAGGCTGATTCACTATGAACAGCATCAGGTGCCTGATAATAAACTAAATCCAACTCATTTTTATTTTGAATATTTTTTAGTTCAGCAATAACACTTTCTGAAAAAGACATAAATTTTCCTTCTGCATCACCTGTATCAAGCCAGATTTTAGATTTCAAATTACTGTAATCATATGATTTTAGTTTAGCTGAAGCATCATTTTTGCCCCACCAAAGAGAGGGAGATATAACTCCCAGTTTACCAAAAAGATCTGGCCTTCTTAAACCCATATTGAAAGTAACTAAACCACCCATAGAAGACCCCATTAAAGCAGTGTTTTCTGAACCTTTTTTTATTCTATATTTACTTTCAATAAAAGGCATCAATTCTTTAATGAAAAAATTTTCATACTTTAAACCTCTACCTTTAATCTCTTCTCCCTGAAAAAAACCATCCTGATGAGCATATTCACTCAATCTTTGCTCACCCATATTATCAACAGCAACTATTATTATCTCTTCAATCATTTTTCTTTTAATTAAATATTCTGCTGTCTGATGTAGATCCCAGGATTGTCCAGAGTAAGATTCTAAAGCATCAAAAACATTCTGTCCATCATGAACATATAAAACTGGGTAATATTTATCAGCCTTAGCAGAATAAGAAGGCGGCAGATATATGCGAATGTTTCTTTTGTTTTTCATTATTTTAGATTTAAAGTTTTTAATAATTTTTATATTTATATTATCTTTTGACATTAAAAAACTCCTTATTAGTAAATGATATTATATCAAGTTAATACTTAAAACTAAAAAAATAAAGGAAATAACCAATTATTAACTAATTATATATATATGAAAGCAGGTGTATATTTTGTCACACAAAACAGCAAAATCAGCATATAAAAATCTTGAAGAAAGACTAAATCAATTTCCACAGGGGGCTCCACCTTCTGAAACCCTTTATAAGATTCTATCCATACTTTTCAGCGAAAAAGAAGCAAAAATAGTAGCTAAACTGCCGATAAAACCATTTACCGTTAAAAAAGCAGCTAAAATCTTAAAAATGGATCCAGTAAAAACAGAAAATGTACTGGATCAACTGGCAGAAAGAGCAATATTACTCGATTCTGTGGATCAGGGTGTTAAAAAATATATACTACCACCACCCATGGCAGGTTTTTTCGAATTTTCGATGATGAGAACCCGCAGTGATATCAATCAAAAACTGCTGGCAGAATTATATTACCAATATCTAAATGTTGAAGAAGATTTTATTAAAGATCTATTTTTAGCCAGTGAAACGAAATTAGGTCGAGTTTATGTCAATGAAGAAGTGCTTTCTAAGGATAATATGGTTCATATTTTAGATTTTGAAAAAGCAAGCCATATTATAGAAACTTCTGAGCACATTGGAATCAGTACCTGTTACTGCAGACATAAAATGCATCATCTTGATCAGGCCTGTGACGCACCACTTGATATCTGCATGACTTTTAATAATACAGCAGATTCTTTAATCAGACATGATCACGCACGTCGAGTTGACAGTTCAGAGGGTTTAGAACTTCTCCATCAGGCTTATGAACACGGTCTTGTCCAGTGTGGAGAAAATGTTCGTGAAAGTCCCACCTTTATCTGCAACTGCTGCGGCTGCTGCTGTGAGGCTTTATTGGCAGCAAAAAAATTCGGGAATTTGCATCCGGTACAGACAACTAATTATCTACCTCAGCTTAATCATGAAAGCTGTATTGACTGCGGCAAATGTATTGAGGCCTGTCCGATCGATGCAATCTCCAGAGATGGTGAGAATATAGTTATAGACAAAGACGTCTGTCTGGGCTGTGGTGTCTGTGTTAGATCCTGTCCAAATCATTCACTCAGTCTTAAAAGACGTAAAGAAGAAATCATAACTCCAGTTAATTCAGTTCACAGAACAGTTTTAATGGCAATTGAAAGAGGTAAATTAGCTAATCTTATTTTTGAAAATCAAGCTTTTGGCAGTCATCGAGCAATGGCAGCTGTAGTTTCAGCTATTTTAAAACTTCCACCTATTAAACAGATGATGGCCAGTAAACAGCTTAAATCTAGGTATTTAGAAAAAATAATAAAAAAGTTAGCTTAAACTTAGTTA
>JBNJFG010000009.1:0-43007 GCA_051746665.1 Bacillota bacterium | reverse complement strand
AGTTAGCTTAAACTTAGTTATTATAAGCAATATTAATCTAATAAATTTTTTAATGAAGAAAAGCCGGGATAAAACCCGGCTCTATTTTTTTGTTGATAATTTATTAAATAATATTTTTTTCTTTTAAAAGTTCTACAAAATACGGCATCTGCTCTCTCCAAGCGGGCCAGTCATGATCTACATCATATCCCCAGTAATCAAACCAGGCAGGTATGTTTTTTTCTGCAAGTATAGTATCTAAAAGTCTGGTATCTCTTAAAGTATCTTCTTCCCATCTTCCCTGACCGGCACAGATAACTAAATCATTTTTACGGTAATGATTTAAATACCAGTCATCTTCCAGCTCTTTTAAATAATCTACCGGTGAATTTAAATAAACTTCCTGGTCTATATAACCACCAGTAAAAAATCGGGCATCATAAATACCACTTAATGCTATAGCAGTATCAAAAGCATCAGGATGTCGGAAATAAAAATTTGCTGCATGATAAGCACCCATGCTGCAGCCTGAACTAATCATACCTCCCTGCCAGTTAGAATGATATTTAATAAAAGGCAGCATCTCATCTATTATATAATTATCATAGCTGTTGTGAATTACTGCTTTATCATGAGGATGCATTTCATAATTAAGCCAGGACTCATTATCAACACTGCTGACTGTATAAACTGTTAGCTCACCATTTTCTAAATAAGGCCAGATCGCATCAATCATCCCGAAATCTTCATATTCATGAAAACTTCCTCCTGATGAGGGGAAGACAAGCACTGGTTTACCGGCATGTCCATAAATCTTAAATGGCATTTCTCTATTTAAATTTGAACTATAAAAATTTCTATATTCAATTTTCATCTAATCTCTACTCCCTTCTAAGCATGCTCTATTGCATATTCAACTATCTTTTTACCTTTTTCAATATTTTCTGTTCGTAAAATAATACCATAATCTCCAATTGCAGGTGCCAGAATAGGAGAAATTTCTTCATGACGAATTACATATTCTCCAAAATTATTAATTAATTCATCTACTGAATACTTATAATCAATAAAGTTTTTTCTACCTATATAGAAACAATTATATTTTCTTTTGATATCAGCATCGAAAATATTGTGCTGAACTACTCTGGCATATTCTCTATAAACATCAATATCATTAGCATAGTTAAACATATCAAGAGTCAGCCCACCTGGAGGTCTAACATTAACTTCTAAAGCCACAATCCTGCCGTCATCCATTTTAAAATATTCAAAATGAAAGAATCTTTCTTTTAAGCCAAAGGCCTCTACAGTTTTACGGCCAACTTCTACTATATCTGCTGGAAGCTCTCTTGGTATATAATAGAACATATCCAGGCCATTATTAACTGTTTCCATAATTCCATCATTAAATACCATTGAAGATGAAAAAACAATATTTCCATTTTGATCAGTCAGGCCATCAAAAGTATAAATTTTACCATTAACGTATTCTTCCATTATATAATCAAGCGCTAATTTATTTTCAAAGAAATCTACCAATTCTCCCTGATTATTTATCTTATAAGTATCAGCAGCTCCCACCCCATTATCAGGTTTAACAACTACTGGATAACCAACTTCTCCAATAAATTCCTCAGCTTCCTCTAAATTGTCAACGACCTTTCCTCGAGCTGTATTTAAACCAGCTTCATTAAAGACCTCTTTCATTTTAGATTTATACTTCATAGCTTGAATATCATCAATTTTTAAACCTTTTACATTAAAATCTTTTCTCAACCGAGCATCTGTTTCCAGCCAGTATTCATTATTAGATTCAATGCGATCAATTTTACCATATTTGTAAGTAAAATAGCCGCAGGCTTTTTGCATTTGAGAATAATCCTCCATATTATCTACTCGATAATATTCTGTCAGTGCATCTTTAAGTTCAGTCCTTAATTCATCATAAGCTAAATCTCCAATAGCTAGAACATTGATTCCTGCTTCTTTCATTCCCACACAAAAATTATAAAAATTATTTGGAAAATAAGGTGATAAAAATACAAAATTCATAAAATCCTCCCTTTCTCTACTCCTCAATGATTTTAAAAATTACTCTAATCAATATTACTATCTAATTAATACTACTCCCTAATCAATACTACTATCTAATCAATGCTTCTTTTTATTAATATAACATAATCTATTATAAATTGATGTAATTTTATCACTTAAAGCTTAATTTGTAAAATTAAAGCCATATTTATTGATTAAATGTAAAATAGCCGGAAATTCCGACTATTTAATATCTACTTGCTTCTTTTATTAATATACATTTTTTTGTCTGCCTGCTCATAAGCAATGTTTAAATTATCTGTAGAGCTTTCAGCAGTAGAACTTCCTAAAGAAATTGAAAGATCTTTTAGCAAGCATTTTTGTCTATTATATTTTTCAAATTCTTCTTTAATTCTATTGCAGATCTTTTTAACAGTAAATTTATTTGTTTGAAGCAGCAGTACTACAAATTCATCTCCCCCAGTTCGGGCAATTATATCTTCATTCCGTAAAACTTCCTTTAGTAAACCGGCAGTTTTTTTAAGATATTGATCACCAATACCGTGACCAAAACTATCATTAACATCTTTAAGGTTATCAAGATCACCTACAATAATACTGATTGGATATTTTCTTGATCCATTTAGGCGTTTTAATTCATTTTGGAGATAGCGGCGATTATATAATCCAGTTAATTCATCATGAAAAGAAAGGAATTCAATCTGCTGCTGCCGTTTTTTGTAGGAATCTATATTAAGGTGGACCCCTGTAGCTCTTAATATATTTCCGTTTTCATCAGTTTCCACAACTTTTCCAATATCTTTGACCCAGATATATTCTCCAGACTTAGTTCTTAAACGATGTTCAGTCATATAAATATCATTTAACCCCTGAAAATGTTTATTCATTTTCTTTGCAATTTTATCTTTATCTTCTGGATGAACTAAATTTTCCCAGGTATGAGGTTTTTGTTCAATTTCTTCTAATTTGTAACCAAGCATTTCTGCCCAGTTTTTATTATAATAACAATCATCAGTCTGCATATACCAATCCCAGATCCCTATATTAGCTGCTTCAACTGCTATTTCAAGCCGATCTTTAATTATTTTAATTTCTTTTTTTCGATAAATTTCTTCACTAACATCTATCACATTAATCAGCAGATAATTATTAGGCAGTTTATTTACTTTGAATTTTAAATCTTTTAGCTGACCTGATTTAGTTTCTATTTTAAAAATTTCATCAAAATATTTATCATTTTCTAAATGAAAATCAAAGATTTCTTCTATACTGCCTCTTTCTTCAGGATCTATAAAAGCTAATTTAAAACAGTCATCTAAATTAGATACATCAGCTTTGCTGTATCCTGTTATTTCAGTCAACAATTTATTAATATGTATAATTTTTTCTTGATCATCAACTAATATTACGCCGATATTCATATTATCTAAAACACTTTTTAAATCAAGGTTGTTAATCATTTTTGGGCGCCTCTTTTCTCTGATAGTTAACATCAAATCAAATAGATTATCTTCTAAATATTATTATTTATTTGAATTTAATTTTTCCAAAAATTTATCTGCTCTTTTAATATGATTTTTTAATTTTTCCTGATCCATTCTATCTAAAAGTGATAGCATTAGGGACATTCTTGGGTTGTCAGAAAATTTATCTTTATTTTTAGAAATAAAGTGCCAGTAAAGACCATCCCAAATTTTTGACCATTCTCCTTTTTTATAATGACTCATTTTTAATATATAATTACTTGATGAAATATAGGGCTTAGTCATCATTTCAGGGTAAGAATACTGACTCATCCCGTACACATTTGCAAACATAACCCATTCATAAGCATCAATATACATTTCCATAAACCATTTAAATACCTGATCTTTATCTAATTCACACAGCAAAAAGAAATTACCAAGCACCATTAATCGTTCAATATGGTGTGAATAAGCATAATCTACAGCTTTTTTTATAGAATCATCTAAAACTTCAATTTCTGATTCAGCTCGGTAAAATTTTTGAGGGAAGTCCCGCTGATGCTTAAAAAAGTTGCTTTTAATCATTTTTTCTGATTCTAATTGATAAATTGCTCTCACATATTCTCGCCAGCCAATAATTTGTCTAATAAAACCTTCTACAGAGGCAAGAGGAATTTCATTTTCATTATAATAATTAAGGACTTTATCTACTACCTGCTTGGGATTTAAAAGTCCAATATTTAAACTAGAAGAAATTAAGGAGTGAAATCCAAAAATTATCTCTTTTTCAAATCCATCTTGATAGCTGCCGAATTTTTCTAATTTATTTTCAATAAAATCATTTAAAAGTTCTTCAGCTTCTCTGCGGCTGATTGGATAGCAAAAGTTTTCTAAATTACCTGGATTATCAGCAAAATTTTCTGCTGTATAACTTTTCGCTTCTTTAAGATACTGGTTATTGAATTCAGGCAGCGGCGGAATTTCAACATCTTTGGGGAACTTCTTTCTGTTTTTAGAATCAAAGCTCCACTTTCCTCCTTCAGGTTTTCCATCTGCATCAAGAAGAATATTCAATCTTTTACGCTGCATCTGATAATATTTATGCTGAAAAAAATCGTTATCTTTAAAAAATTCTTTATTCTCCTTATTCGAGCTTAAAAAATTAGGACTTTCAAGTATGCTTAAATCTATATCTAAAGCTGAACAAAGATCTTTTATTTTCTTTTTTATACCCTTATTAATTGGATCAAAAATGCTTAAAGAGTCAAAGTCTTTAATTATTTCTTTAAGTTCAGTCTTATAATTAAAATAAGTGATTCCTGTTTTTTTGTTTTTATTTTCATTTTTTAATTCATCATAAAATTTTTGCATTGAAGCTCGATGCAGAATTATTTTTTTCTTGTTGTAATTATATTTTAAAAAATATTCTTCTGCTTCATAAAAAATAATATTTTCTATTTCCATAGTTTCAATTTCTTTAAAAAGTTGGTTAGGTAATATAATTAGATTTTTTATCATTCAGCTTCCTTTCTAGATTGGAATATTTATCAAAAACATTGACATATCTTAATAATTAATTATATAGTATGATTAATGCTAATTCAAAAATAAACAAATTTGGGGGAAATAAATATGTTAACTTTTAAACAGGCAATAATTCCTGTTATTACAATGGCTGTTTTAATCTTACTTTCAGTTTTATACTGGAATGCACCAATCCAAATTGCTTTATTTTTTGAAATAATGATTATTATCAGCCTGGCTTTAATATGGGGATACAAATGGAAAGAGATAGAAGATATGCTCTTTTCCAGTTTTAGAAACATTGGTAATGTTGTTTTAATCTTATTTTTATTGGGGATGATGATAGCTCTCTGGATTGCTGTTGGAACTGTGCCAACAATGATTTATTATGGCTTGAAAACTATCAGTCCTAAATATTTTTTCATTTTATCTTTTATTTCTACTTCTATGGTTTCAATGGCTGTTGGAACAGCAGTTGGTACTGCAAGTACAATTGGCCTTGCTTTAATCAGCATCGCCCAGACAATGGGGCTTAATCTAGCTCTGGCTGCTGGTGCAATAATTTCTGGGTCTTATGTTGGAGATAGAATGTCACCAGTTTCTTCTATTGCAATAATTACAGCTCATGTTTCTGAATCTGAAGTAATGGATATGATATATCATATGTTTAAGACTGCAGTTTTACCTTACATAATTACAGCTATTACTTTTTTAATAATTGGACTGGCAAGTTTTTCTAATGATACTGCTGCAGCTGATTTAATTTCTTTAAGTGAAATGCTTCAAAATAATTTTCAGATTTCATTTTTGCTGCTTTTACCACCAGTTTTAATAATTATATTAGCAGCATTTAAAATTCCAACAATTATTAATTTAGCTTTAAATATTCTTTTCTCTTTAGCTGTAGGAATAATTTTAACAGAAAAGAGCTGGTCAGGACTTTTAAATATAATGTTTAGAGGTATTAATCAGAGAACCGGTATCGAATTTATAGATAATATTCTAGCACGTGGTGGCCTGACAAGTATGTTGGAACTAATTTCTCTGATTGTTTTTGCTGTGCTTTTAGGTGGTTTATTAGAAAAATTAGGTGTATTAAACAGTATAATAAGGCCATTTTTACATCTAATAAAGAAAAAAATACATCTGGTGGCTGTTACCCTTTTTGCTGGTATTGTTTCAGCTACTTTAGGCTGTAATCAGTTTCTTGGCGTGTTTTTACCTGCTAAAATGCTTGGTGAAAACTATGATCAAATGAATTTAGAAAGAAAAGATCTGGCAAGAGCAGTTGGAGATTCAGGTTTGATATTTTCACCATTAATTCCCTGGAACGTAAACGCTTTAATGATGACTGCGGTTTTGGGAGTTAATACAGTAGAATATCTACCTTTTGCTTTTTTTCCATTGTTAATGCCTTTATCTAATCTTTTAGTCACCTATTTAGAGCATAACACAGACAGGTGACAACCCTATGTCGCAAACTTATGTTTTGATATAATTTATTTTATATTTTTATTTTAAATTCTATTTTTTTAAGAGGGTGCTTTTTTGCACCCCCTTTTAAATTTAAAACTTTAACATTTAAAATTTTAAATTATTAAGCATTCATTGCAGATAAATCAGTATTTAATTGAGCAAATACATAAATTGGAGCACAGCCAGGATATTCTGTAACTGTTTCTGCAACTTCCATAGCTTTTTCTACTTCTCCACGTGATTCAAATTTTTTCCAGCAGTCACCAATTACAAATAAATGTTTACCTTCTGCATCAGTATAATCTAAAGAAGGAACTCCACCTGCAATTATTAATGTTTCACCATTTTCTTCAACAAATTTATCAGTATCTACACCCTGCTTAAAGCTGTCTAAAGCTCCCCTTATATATTTATAACAACCAGGACAGGTCTGCTGAATTAAAACATCAATTCCAGGTATTAGGCCAACTGGATTACTGGCTGGTCTTTTAAAGAACCTTCTTACACTCTCAACATCAACTCCATCAACTTCAATTTTATCTAATCTCATTTCTCCCTGTCCTTCAGAAAAAGCTATCTGAGTTGATGGCACTTCATGAGGCTCATAGCCCATGATATATGAAGTAAGAGCATCAACTGCTACAGTATCTTCTCCAGCAATTAAGAGATTCATTTCTAAAGGAGTACCTGCATGAGGACCCTGGCCTTCCATCGCAATTATTCCATCGACAATTGTTAAGTCTGCTTTTCTAATCCGTAAAAGATCCGCTATTTTTTGATCAAGATCTATTCTATGAGTATCCTGCTGCTGACCAGAAGGATGGACATTAGGTATAATACCCTGCCAGTTTTTTAAACCTAAAGTAACAGTTCCACCTAAGTGAGTTTTCATCTTCGGCAGATTTATTACAACATCAGCATCAATTATTGGTCTAAACACTGAGGCTTTTTTAAATACTTTAGCCATTGGAATATCTACTTCTATTGAAGATTCTTCATCAAAATATAGGACCTTGTCAGCACCACCTCTATAGGCAGCCTGTTCCATTTCTGCGGCTTTAAAAGCAGGTTTTGCTCTTCCAACATGTTTACCAAGTGAAGGATTATCTCCAACCCAGACTTCGCCAGCCTCTGATTCTTCTTTTAAAAGAGAAACAAGAGCTTCAATTACTCTGGGATCCACAACAGAGAAACTTTCTGGAGGTGCCAAAAAAGCCAGATTAGGTTTAATCAAAACCCGATCCCCATTTTTAATCAAATTATTAATACTGCCCACACTTTTTTCAATTACATCACGCAATTTCTCTTTTATTGCCGAAATATCCTCATCATAGCGCTTAAATTCACCACCAATAAATTCTTCATTCCCTTTCAAAGAATCAAATTTGGTTATTGAAACTTTTGCACTCATTATTTTGCCCCCTTTGATAATACGAAAATACTTATTTCACACAATAAAAAAGTCAGGCTCAGTTAAATAATTGATTTTAGATACACCCCTCCTTTTTAGGAATATTTTGAATTTTAAAATTAGAGATCAAAACAAAAATATATTTATTAAAACAAGACATAATTAATCAATTATGAATTTAAAAGCCAATCAGGAATCTTATTTAAAATATCCTGATGGTTTATCATTTCAATACTTTTATTCCACAATTCATCCTGGAGCTCCTGATTAAAAGCTGCAGCTGCAGGCTTCTTTTTCTTTTTATTAATAAAATAACTGCCACTTTCAGCTTTAATCTGATCGGAGGTGGCCAGATAAACAGGAGTTTCAGCACCTTTTTCTACTGACAAGCCACCACCTCCCCATCCTTTATGCAGTAATTTAGTATTTATTACGCCTGGATGAAGACAATTAACTTTAATTTCATCTAAAATTTTATTTAGTTTAAAAGTAAATAATATAATTGCTAATTTAGAATCAGAATAAGCCTGACTGCCGTTAAAATTATTGGGGTTCCAAATTTCTGCTGGATCTATGTTATGAGCATGAACCATTGACGATAAATTAATTATTCTGGGATCTTCTGAGTTTTCTAAACAAGGAATAAGCAGTAATGTTAAAATAAAGTGGGAATGATAATTAACCGCTGTAGTTGTTTCAATTTTTTCTTCAGTCAACTCCAATTTATTTTGATAAATACCTGCATTGTTCATTAAGATATCAATTTTTTCTTCTTCCTGCTGCAGTTTAAGAGCTAAATCTAAAATTTCTGCTTGTGATTTAAGATCTGCTAAAGCAATTTTATGTTCAAGTTTTGAATTAATTTTACTTAATTCTTTTTTTACTCTTTGAGCTTTATTTCTATTGTGCCCATGTATAATTATTCTGTTACCTCTTTTTGCCAGCGCTTTTGCTGTTTCTCGGCCAATACCATCAGTCGAACCAGTTATCAAAATAGTCTTCATCAATTTAGCACCCCACTACAAAAGTTACAAACTAATCTAAATCATCAGCTGTTATAATTTCTACTCCGTTTTCAATTAGTAATTCAACTGTAATTCCATTACCTTCAACTAAATTATTGCTGAAAGTTCCATCATAAATTTCACCATAACCACAGGAAGGACTTTTCTTTTTCATTACTGCTTTATCAGCCTCAACGATTTTAGCTATTGCAGCAGTTTTCATAGCTCCCTTTATAAATTCTGTTGTTACATCTTTACCATTTTCAGTTACAACTTTTCTATCTCCATTTTTATCCTTAACAATTTCGGAACGATCTCTTGGAGTTTCCAGGCCTCCCAGCATTTCAGGACAAACTGGAATTGCTTTTCCTTCTTTCACTAATTTAGCAACTTTTTCATTCAAATTATTTTCCCCATCATAACGACAATTGATACCAGCAAGACATGAACTTACTATATACATCGAAATCACCTTCTTTATATTTATTTTAACATTCTCCAGCTCTAAAAACAATTAATGAGATTATAATTCTCTAATTTTTCTATTTTATTAGTAAAATTCTTCTAATTAAAAAGTTTCTAAGAAAAAATATGATGTAATAGAGAACTTATATATTATTTTTTTCTTTTATAAACTCTATAAATTCAGCTGCTAATTTAGGATCAAATTGACTTCCAGCACACTTATTAATCTCTTTTAAAGCTTCAGATTTAGTCACTGCTTTTTTATATGGTCGGCCAGAAGTAATTACATCATAAGCATCAATTAAAGCAATAATACGCGCCAGAAATGGAATTGCTTTTCCTTTTAGAGCTCTTGGATAACCACTACCATCCCATCTTTCGTGATGAGAATAAATTTCTTCTGCGACTAAAGCAAATTCTTCGGAAGAATTTGCAATATTATAGCCAGCCTCAGAATGTTTTTTCATTGCTGCCCATTCTTCTTCAGTTAGTGTTTTTGTGCTTTTCAATATTTTATCATCCACAGTTATTTTACCAATATCATGCAGAGTCGAAAGCAGGGATAATCTATTAATTTCAGAATTAGAAAGATTTAAATATCTGCCAAAATTTAAAGATAATTCGGTCATTCTAACTGTATGTTCTTTTGTTTCATTACTTTTTACCTCTAAAGTACTTATTAATCCCTGAACAATTTTATTTTTAATACTTTTGCTTTCAGATAATTTGTTCTGATACATTTTATCATCTGCTAATTTAAAAATTTTATTTATATCTTCTTCAACCTTAGTTTTTGCTGCAATACCAAATGATATTGATAGAGCAAATTGATAGTTTCCACTTTTTTTAGCATTGTTTTTTATTCTTGATATTATTTTTTCAGCTTCTTTTCTTGAAGTCTGCGGCAGTAAAATTGCAAATTCATCTCCACCATGACGAGCCAGAATATCTTCATCTCTTATATCATTTTTTATTAATTCAGCACTCTTTTTAATTAAACAATCTCCTTTTTGATGGCCAAAACTATCATTAATAACTTTTAATCCATCAATATCAGCCACTATCAAAGAAATTGGAAGCTGTCTTTTTGTATCAAGTCTTTCTAATTCTTCTACAAAAAACCTTCTATTATATAATCCAGTTAAACTGTCATGATAAGTTAGTTCTTTAATTTTTTGATAATCAAGATGTTTAGAAAAAGCATTTGTTATTAAATCTGTAAAAATTCTTAAAAGCCTAACTTCATCTTTTGAAAAAGTTCGTTTTTCTTTTACAAAATCAAAACCAAAAAAACCAAATAATTTATTTTCAATATGCATCGGCATAATAACAATTGATTTTAAATTTAGCTCTTTCAATAAATTTTGTTCAGCGTCTTTATTGCCACTCATATTTTCTACATCTTTGATGTTTATAACCTGGTTATTATATAATTTATTCATAGCCCAATTAAAAACATTAACATTTATATTTTGTAATTGATCTATCTGTGCTTCTATACCACTTCCGCACCATTCATGGGTATTAGATACAAGTTCACAATCATTTGAAAACTGGAAAATATAACTTCTATCAATATTAAAAAAATGACCAATCCCTTTTAAAGTACTGTTTATTTTTCTATCAATATTGGTACTATTGACATTGAGCAAATCACCAGAAATAGCAGCCAGTGTTTTTTGAAATTTAAGCTGAAATTCCATTGCTTCCTGCTTTCTTTTCTTAGCAGTAATATCTCTTTGAATACCTATATAAGCAGATACTTCTCCGTTTTTATTAGTTAAAGGAGTAACTTTCATATCACAGACGAAAGTTGAACCATCTTTTCTTTTGTTTAATAGCTCACCCTGATAAACCTCACCACTGGATATTTTCTGATATATTTTTTTGTAGACATTTTTTGACTTAATTTCTACATTTAAAATATCTGAGGTTTCACCTTTTAATTCAGATGGTAAATAGCCATATAAATTTTCAGCTGCTTTATTAATATATTTTATCTTAAAATTTTTATCTGTAATAATTACTGAATCAGAGATGTTTTTCAGCGCCTTAGCATAAAGCTCAAATTCATTTTTTTCAGGGTTTTTTGAACTCTTCATTCAATCATCCTCCTTTAAATTTCAACAGCTTAAATATATAATATAGGTATTGTTTTAAATATTTATTGAATTTCTAAACAAAAAAAAATAGCTATAATTATTTCAATAAATAGTTAATATTAACTATTTAGCTTATTATATATTAGTTCTTTATAAAATAGTAGAATCCTTTAGTTAATTTGATTGAATAATGCACTAATTAATTATTTGATATTCATTTACTTTTAAATCCTGCAGACAGACATCTTTATATTCTTTTTTAATTACCATAAATTTTGGTTGAAATTTATAATAATTTGCTATATACTTAAAAAAAATATTAATTATTTAGGTGCCTTAATAAGGAGAATAGGGAATTGAGTTAGAATCTCAAGCGATCCCATCACTGTATTCAGCTTAAAAACTTTTTGTAATCCACCTGTTTAAACAGGGAAGGAAAAAAGAATTTGCTGTAAGTCAGGAGACCTGCCTATTTAATTAAATTATTTGTGAATGATGGAAAAGTTCACGATCTCTTTAGGAGGTCGTGGACTTTTTTTTGTTTTAAAAAATCAAAGTGGAGGAATCAAAATGAAAAAACTAGAAAAAACTTTAAACAAAATTGAAAAAGTGGATACCAAAAAAATGAAAGAAGCGGAAAACAGATTGGATCAATTAACAAAACCAAAAGGCAGCCTAGGAAAACTTGAACAAATGGCAGTTAAATTAGCTGGTATTTGTTCAGAACTTTATCCAGATTTTGAAAAGAAAACTCATATTGTGATGGCTGGGGACCACGGAGTAGTAGCAGAAGGAGTAAGTGCTTTCCCACAAGAAGTGACAACCCAAATGGTACATAATTTTTTGAATAATGGAGCTGCAGTTAATGTTCTAGCAGCTGAAATTGGAACAGAAATAAAGATTGTTGACATGGGAATGGTAGATAATCTTAATAAAAAAGATTTGATTATTAAAAAAGTAAAAAATGGAACTGATAATATGGTAAAAGGAAGATCAATGACCAGAGAGGAAGCGGTTCAATCACTAGAGGCAGGAATTGAAATTGCAGAAGAATGTATAAAATCAGGTTCTAAAGTTATTGGAATTGGTGAAATGGGAATTGGTAATACTACTGCAAGCTCTGCTATAATAGCAGCTATAACTAAAGCCCCATTAAAAGACATAGTGGGTTTTGGTACTGGTTTAAATCCGGCTGGTGTAGAACATAAAATAGAAATAATAAAAACTGCTTTAGCAGTAAATAATCCGGATCCAAAAGATGCAGTTGATATTCTATCAGCAGTTGGAGGTTTAGAAATAGCTGGTATGGCAGGAGTTATAATTGGAGCAGCAGCAAACAAAGTACCTGTAATTATGGATGGTTTAATCTCAGGTGCTTCAGCTTTAATTGCTCAAAAACTAAATCCCGAAGTAGTTGCTTATCTGATTCCTTCTCATAGTTCAGTTGAGCCGGGCCACAAAAAAGTTTATGAACAATTAGAACTTAGTCCTTTTCTTCACCTGGATATGCGTTTAGGTGAGGGTACAGGAGCAGTACTGGCTATGCCTTTTTTAGATACTTCTGTTAGTTTAATGAAAAAAATGGCCACTTTTGCTGAAGCTGCTGTAAATAATTCTCAGTCATAATTTTTATCTGAATTAGGGCACTTAAAATAAGTGCCCTAATTATAATTAACCATTTAAATATTCATCTGCTTTTAAATCCTGCAGATAGACATGTTTATATTCGTTTTTTAATTCTTCAAATTTAGTTCGGGCTTCCTGATGGCAGTGCTCACAGACAAGTTTTGGAATAGAAACAGCCATAATCTGACTGCTGTTAAAACGACTTTTTGCTGCTTTAGAATCAATTATCAAATAACCCTGACATTGACTACAGACTTTAACTTTTTCGGTCTGATTTTCATTGATTCCAGCTGTATCGTAAAATATACTTTTATCTCTGCTGTAAAATTCCGAGAAATCTCCATAGACTTCCTTAAGATCTCTGCTGTCTCTATTTTCCCAGATCTTTTTTAATTGAGCCACCGTCTCTTTAATTTCTGCCATTAGGCTCTGATCTTCTTTTAAAAGTTCTGGCTCATAATCAGGCTCTTCTACTGAACTGTAATCTAAACCAGCCATCGCCAAAATTAAACCAACATTAATATATGGAAGAGCACTTTCTATTGAATATCCTCCCTGAAGTACAGCCAGATCAGGATCTAAAAGATCATTCATTTTGGCATAACCTTTAGCTGAAATATTCATATTTGTTAGCGGATCAGAATAATGATTATCCTGACCGGCTGCATTAATAATTAAATCAGGCTGAAAATCATTTAAAACAGGTAAAACAAATTCATTTAAAACATAAAGCAGTCCCTGATCAGAACATCCTGGTGGTAGTGGAATGTTTAAAGTTTTAGCATAGGCAGTTGGACCACCCAGCTCGTCAACAAAACCAGTCCCAGGAAAAAGAGTCCTTCCATCCTGGTGCAGAGAAATATGAAGTACATTGGGATCATGATAAAAAATTTCCTGAGTACCATCAGCATGATGAGCATCAGTATCAACAAAAGCAATCTTTTTATTGGGATACTTATTGCGAATTGATTCAACCATAATTGCCTCATTATTGATATTACAAAAGCCTCGCGCACCGTGAACTATCCGATGAGCATGGTGTCCTGGAGGTCGAACCAGAGCAAATGCCTTATCTACTTTTCCCTCTAAAACTAAATCAGCCGCTTTAATTGCTCCACCAGCTGAAATTTTATGTGGTTCAGAGGCCACACTATCTACATCTGGAATACAGATATTGGCTCTTTGTATTTCTTGTTCAGAGGCTATTTCAGGATTATATTCTACAATTCCTTCAATATCAAGCAAACCTTCTTCAAAAACCTGGTCTCTGGTATAAAGCAGTCTTTCTTTTCTTTCCGGGTGAGTTGGAGAGATTTCCCAGTCAAAGGCAGGAAAGAAAATTAGTCCAACTTTATTTTTAGCTTTTAATTTTTTGGGATTCCTCATATTATTAGTTTACCTCCCTTTAAATCAGCAATCAGCCCGGGTTTAATCTGTGCTTTCACTTCTATTATCTGACCTTTGGTTCTTCTATTTCTAATTACATTAAAACTTTCACTGCTGATAATTTCAACAGGATATTTTTTCTCATTAAATCTTTTTAAGGTCCATTCTTCAGCTAATTTTTCCGCATCTTGAAGATCAAAGTTTTCATCTTTTAGCTGACGGTGTATCCCAGCTTCAACTATATCCAAGCAGCCGCGGGCAGTATCAGCTCTGACTGTTGTTTCAATAGTTGGATGGGCGAAAGCTGCTCCCAGTGCATTAGCTACTTTGGAATGTTTGGGAACTACAGCTTTTAAGTTCAGCTGAGCGGCTAAAAATTCAGTTAAAGAAGCAGCCGGACCACCAATCCCAATTATGTATTTCGGTTCTATTTCCGGTGATTTTAATAATTCATTAATTGTGTAAACAGGCTGATTTTTGATGGTTTTTAAAATCTGTGCAATAGTTTTTTTGATTTCTGCTGCTATTTGATCGATAATTATTTGTGCCAGAGCAGTCAGTCGTAATTCAGATTCATCCCCCTGCAGATAATCTGAATAAAAGTTCAGGTCAAGATCTTTTTTCAAGGCTGCAAGTCCACTTTTAGCTTTTTTTAGATCAAAATCAAGCTGCTTTGCTTCATCCTTTTTAATCTGATCTAAGACTAAAAGGGCATCAGTTGGAGTTGGAGCCGGTCCCCCTAAAGCCGCTGCTGGACCTCTGCGTTCAGGACCAACTTTTATTTTACCAGCTTCAACCTTAACTGCACTATCTCCACCAAGAGCAATTGAATGACTATAAAGACCTCTAATTAGAGTGGGATGCTTATCAATTTCAATACCCTTTGGCTTAAAAGCAGTTTCTCCCTTGATAAAAAGTCCAAAATCTGTTGTTGTTCCACCAATATCTAAAGCAATTCCCGTTTGAGAACTTTGGTTTAAAACCATAGTCCCCATAATGCTGGCAGCAGGACCAGAGTTAACTGTTTTAATTGGAATTTTACGTGAGTTTTTTAAATCAACAGTTCCCCCATCACATTTAAGTAAATATAGATCAGCTTTTATCTCCCTTGCCTGCAGAGAAGCTTCTATAGAATTAATAAAGTCCTGATGAACACTGCTGACTGCATTATTGTAATAGGCAGTGATTATTCGGCGGTGATAATTTAAATTTCCGGATAATTGATGACCTAAAGTTATATTTTTAAAGTTGTAATCTCCCTGGTTAATTATTTCTTTTACTTTTTCTTCCTGAACTGGATTGCGGACAGAAAATTTACCAACTACAGCCACATTTTCTATCTCCTCTGCCTGCAGTCGCTTGAGTCCCTCTTTAATTTTTTGAGTTGAAACTGATTTTACTTCTTGACCCCGATGGTCAATATAGCCCTCTAAAATTATATTTTCTTCACCATATTTTAGATGTTCATGGCTCAGACCAGGCCCGGGTATTAAAATCAAGCCAACTGGCTCATATTTTTCTTCATAGATGATATTTGTGACCAGAGTTGTACTTAAAACTAATCTCTCAATCTTTTTATTATCTATAGATGCAGTAAGTTTATCTAAAACTTCAAGAATTGAAGACTTTAAATTATTATGTCTGGTTTTTACCTTAACAGTTGATTCAATCTTATAATGAGAATTATCTTTTTCAACTAAAACTCCATCAGTGTGAGTTCCACCAACATCAATACCAATAATCAAAAAAACCACTTCCTTTAGCAGTTCAGTAACTTAGTTAAGATAATTGTTTTTTAATAAATTATTGTTTTTAATTCATTTTCCAGCCAGTTTAAAAATTCTTCTTTTATTTTTTTTCCTTCTTTTTCATCCTGCCAGTTATAATCTGTCAGGCTTTTTTTGGCTGCTTTTAGGATTTTTTCTAATTCAAAGGGTTGAGCTGTTAGAGCCTCTGATATTTTAGGAATTAAATCACTGTACATAGCATCAGAGTATAAAACTGCTTTTGCTACAGTCCCTGAAGATAATTTAAGATTTAATTCTAGCTCTCCCCAATCAAAACGATTATTTAAAGAAATATCAAAATCAGGGCTTTTACCAAAACGCCAGTCCCAGGAAGAATATTTATCATATAATTTTTTAAATTCTTCATTTTCGCTGTCATTTATTTTTATCTCCTCCAGCGGCTGGCCCTGATTATATATTTCTGCAAAATTTGTTTTTATACTGTCTTTTATTTTTGCTACAGATAATCTATCATCAGCCTGACTTAGGTTCATAACTCTTGCTTTGACTGAATCAATTCCCTTAGATTTTATTTTAGCATCTGAAACTTTTAGATAAGAAACTAATTTTTCAAGATCACTATCTATTAAAACTGTACCGTGAATATAGGCAGCTTTTGTGCCGAGGTAATATGCATTACCAGATATTTTTTTACCATCACAGATAATATCATTTCGTCCGGAAAACTCAGCATCAACACCTAAATCCTGCAGTGCTTTTAAAATCACCTTAAGATTTTCCTTTAAGTCATACTTCATTCTCGGCATCAGCAGCGTATAGTTTAAATTACCTTTATCATGAAAAACTGCTCCTCCACCGGAAAGACGCCGGGCTAATTTGCCTCCATTAGCCTCTAAATCACCAACTCTGCATTCCTGCCAGGCATTTTGATTACGGCCAATTACAACCGTGTTATCATTCTGCCAGAGATAAAGTATTATTTCATTTTCTGCCAGATTATCTAATAAATATTCTTCTAAAGCTAAATTGTACCAGGGATTATATCCATCTCCTGCTGCAAATTTAGCCGTTAAATTTTTAGTTTTCATAATATATAAATACTCCTTCCAATCAATCTTAAAATCATTTTAAAATATCTTTTATTACCCGCAGAGCATTTTCCGCTTTAAATTTTTCTATTAAATCATCACTCCAGCCATTCTTTTTTAGAGCTTTAAATAAAAGCGGCATCTTTCTACTGCTGTCTATTTCTAAATTACCCTGGATACCGTCTAAATCACTACCTAAAGCCAGTACAGACTCACCACCAATATTTTTTATATAATTTAAATGTTCTACCATTTCTTCGATTCTACTGTCCAGATTTGAAGAGTTTTCATTTAAAAATTGAGGCGCAAAATTCAAACCAATCACCCCACCTTTTTCTGCTATTATCTTTATCATATCATCTTTAAGATTTCTGGGATGAGCTGCCAGATTGCGGGCATTAGAATGAGAAGCTATAAATGGTTTTTGACTGTGTTCAGCAACATCATAAAAACCTGCATCTGAAAGATGTGAAACATCGATAATCATTCCAATTTGATTCATATATTTAACTGCTTCAATCCCAAACTTTTTGAGACCTTTATTCATAATTTTTGGATCACTGGAATTCGGATAGCCAAAACAGTTTTCATGATTCCAGAGCAGAGTTATCAGCCTGATCCCAGCTTCATAATATTTTTTAATCTTTTCCAGATCAGCATTAACACTTCTGCCATCTTCAATTGTTAAAAAAGCTGATATCTTATTTTCTTTCTTGTTATTTAATATATCCTGATAAGTATAGGCCATCTCAATTAACTCATTATTTGCTTTTACTTCTTTTTTTAAAATTTTGATCAGCTTTTTAATATATAAATCATCATCTATCTTGGATAAGTTCATCTCTTTTAGTGTCTCCTGATCAGGTAGAAAAACAGCAAAAAATTGAGCTAAAGCGCCTCCGTTTTTAAGGCTCTTAAAATCAACACTAAGATTTTTATTTTCATATAAATTTTCCTGATCATAATCATTAAAAATTCTGAGTAAGCTATCACAGTGTAAGTCAATATATCCCAAATTGAACATCTCCCAAAATTTAATTTTAAACTAAGCTTTAAATAATATCTTTTAGTCTGATTTTTCTATTTCTACTATTCCACTGCCATCAAGCTGATAATATTTGCTCTGAGCACAGTCTTTACAGAAAAATTCATCGTCTTTTTTAACTGCTTTTTCAGCCATTAATTTTTCGCCACACTGACTGCAGTGTTGATCAGCAAAAATAGGAGCATAAGCCGGTATTTCAATTTCAATATCTCTTTCAATTTTAAAATATTTATCAATATCTGCTTCAATTATTTCAAATGCTATCTCCTGCCATAATTCTTTCATTTTTTTCTGTTCTTTTTCGCTTCCTTTTCTTTTTGCAATTACTTTTTCAAATAATTCAGCTGCCTTAGGATATTCTCTGCTGATAAAATCAGAATCCTTTAGATAATAGCGCAGGTTTTTTGTTGAATTTCCTCTTTCAATAAATGTTACAGCTGTTTTGCCATAATCACGATAAATTAGAGCATTATTGCCAAAAGTAGTGCCGGCAGCATATTGAATCCCATCACTAAAGCAGCTGTTTGTTTCTACGACTGCAAGCAGATCTTCCATTCCGTCATTATCTGCAGCAAGACTTTTAAGTGCATCTGCGGCAGCAAGAACACCAAGAGCCAGGAAAGGACAGTAATGACCGTGTAATTCTCCTGCTTTAAGCAATAAATCATGCAGATTCTGATATTCAATCAGTTTATTTATCTGATAGCGTGGTGTCTTTTTTTGTAAAGAAAGTGTAGGTTGATCCATAAAAGAGGCATATGGTTTGATATCGACAACTGGTGTTCCATCGATAGCATCAAGTCCAGATACATAAAGCTTGGCTCCATCTCTTTTTAATAATTCTACTGTAGTTATTCCAATTGGACTTGGTCTGCGGGGACTCCTGGAAGTAAATAAGCCTCTTTCAGGCCCCTTTCTTCTTTTAGCTATTAGATCATAACCTTCTGATTTATGAAAATAAAAAACAATCTGCAGATATTCATAATTTTCTATTTGATCAAGTCCAGCTATGTATTCTGATTTAATTTCAATAATACTTTTGCTTTTTCTCATTTCATCAGGACCAACTGGCTTTTTATACTTACTTTTAACTTCACCTATTTTTTTTATTTCCATTTTTATCTCCTTAATGTTGATTTAATGTTATTTTTTTAAAAGGGAAAAAGACCGGTAAAAACCGGCCTCAATTTTAGTAAATATTAATTTCCCATTCTGTTTTACTTTTATTCTTTTGATTTTAAAATTATTTACTAATCCTAAATCAATTAAGTTATTGATGCTTTATAAATTTTAACTACTGCATCTTTTAGTGTTTTATCAAATTCTTCATCTGACTGATCAACTCTTAAATCCTGAAGCAGTGCTCGCGAAAAGCTTGCAATCATATTATGATTTTCTGCAAGTTTGTTAACAGCAGCTTCCTGACTGTAACCTCCAGATAAAGCAACTACTCTAACTACATTTGGATGTTCAATAATTTCCTGATAGAAGTTTGCTTGACTTGGAATTGAGAGTTTAAATATATATTGCTCATCATCTAAATCCTGAAGTAATTTTAAGATTTCTTCTTTTAATATTTTTTCAGATTCAATTTTATCATCACTTTTAATATTAACTTCTGGTTCTAAGATAGGTATAAATCCTGCTTCATAGATCTTTTTACCATATTCAAACTGTTGAGCAGCAATATCTTTAATTCCCTCTGGATTTGCCTGATGAATAATAGATCTCATTTTAGTTCCAAAAATATTGTACTTTTTTGCTTCTGCAAGCAGCTGATCAAGTTTAGTCATCGGCTTCATCAGCTGAACACCATTTTTCTTATTTTCTGTTCCCTGATCAACTTTGAGTATTGGCAGAATTCCTTTTTCTTCCCAGAGATAATCAGCAGTATATTTACCTTCCATTTTATTGTTCATTGTCTGTTTAAATAGTATTGCACCCAGAATGTGTTCAGAACTAAAAGAAGGGCTTGTAATAACTCTGGTTCTCATTGCATGAATAAGATCAAACATCTCTTCTTCTGTCTCATATTCAGCTTCTGCTATACCATAACCTTCTAAAGCTCCTGGTGTGCTACCACCACTCTGATCCAGTGCTGCAATAAAACCTTTACCGTTTTTCATTAAATCAATTTGTTTTTGAATCATTTATATATACCCCATTTCTTTTTTAAACATATTCTCATTTGTAATTATATAATCTATCTGGGCTAATTACAAATTTTCTGTCTTTTCGATCTCTTTTACACATTCATTCTTAATTTTTGCTACTAAAAACTGCAGGGCATCAATGGTATGAGGTCTTATATCGCCACCAATCAGAACATACATTATGTCTTCGCCAACTTCAAGCTGGCCCTGATTAAGCCAGACTCTAACATGAAAGATACCAGCCATCTTTTTTGTTTGAGCTACAGCCTGCTCAACCTTTGCTGCATCATAATCAAAATCCATTCCTGTAACATTATCAGTTTCCACACCCTGTCGCGCTTTTGCTCTGGATGTCTGACGCACAATGCCATTATGAACAAGGTACATCCCCTCATTTAAAGCTTCTGGATCAGATTTTGCTTCTTGAAGCCACTTATCTATTGAAGGTGGGGTTTTTTTAATTTTTTTAGTGCTCATTTCTATCCCTCCTATTCTTATTAGATGGAGTCGAATTGATTAATTATCAATTTTATTTAAATACTTTTTAAATACTTCTGCCAGCATTAAGTATATTATTTGGATCAAATGCACTTTTTATCTGTTTCATAATATCGAGTTCTCTTTTGGAATACATCATTGAAAGATATTTCTGTCTCAGCTTTCCAATGCCATGTTCTCCAGTTATTGTTCCTCCAATATCAACAGCACTCTGATAGATATCTTCTTTTATTTCAGAAAAATATGAAGGCTTTTTACCATTATCTTTTAAAATTATAACATGTAAATTACCATCTCCAGCATGAGCGATAACCGGACATTTAGTATTGTACTTTGCTTCAATTTCATTTAATTTATCTAAATATTCTAGTAGACTACCACGGGGAACAGTCACATCAGGACTATCTACAATTTTATCTGTAATAGCTGGTAAAATATGACTTCTAATATCTAAAATATTCTTGCGTTCACTAATACTTTGCGCTATTAACATATCAACAGCATTAAATTCAGCCGTAATCTCATCAAGCTGTGCTCCAATTTCAAATAAGTCATCTTCTTTAGCTTCTGAAAGCATAATTATTAAAAAATACTCACCATTTTCAGCAGGCCACTTTTTACCGATATCATCTGCAGCCATATTAATTTCATCTTTTTCTACATATTCTAAAGCCATTGGGATAATACCTCTTTTTAAAATAGCTGGTACTGCTGCAAAGGCATCTCGGCGATCATTAAAAGATACAATCAAAGTTCCATTAGCTTTTGGCTCTGGGTATAATTTTAAACTCACTTCAGTTATGACACCTAAAGTACCTTCACTACCAATCAAAAGCTGCATTAGATCATATCCTGCATTATTTTTAAGCAGTTTTCCTTTACTGCCTCCATAATGAACAATCTCACCTGTCGGAAGTACTACTTTCATGCCGAGAATCTGATTTCGCATAATTCCATGTTTTACAGCTCTAACTCCACCAGCATTCATGGCAACCATTCCTCCAACCTGGGCTCCCTCATCACCAGGATGAAGTGGGAAATACAAATGATCATTAGTTTTCAATTCTTCAATAATATCGCCCAGACTAACTGCTGCTTCTGCTTTTAAAAGCATATTTTCTTCGTCAACTTCTATAATTTTATCAAGTCTTTCTAATGATAAAATTATACTTTCCTGATCAGGAATAGTGTTAGCTGCCAGTGCAGTTCCCGCACCTCTAGCAATAACATTTATTTTTTCTTGATTTGCAAATTTTAAAACTGCAGCTATTTCTTTACTGTCAGCCGCTTTTACAATTACTGAACCTGATACAGGTTCTGGTGCTACAAGACTATAATTATCATTTGTACTTTCCAGACTGTAGGAACGTACTCTTTCAGGATCTGTATCAACCCATTTTTCTCCAACAACTGCTTCTAACTTCTCGATTATCTGTTTCTGCATATTCGCCCTCCAAAATTTTAAAATCTTAAAATTTATTATTTATTTTTATATTCTTTTATCATCGCCGGAATAATTTCGTATAAATCCCCTTCAATCGCATAATCAGCAGCCTTAAAAATTGGTGCTGAAGGATCAGTATTGACTGCAATAATAGTTTCAGCTTCTTTCATCCCTGCAAGGTGCTGTGGAGCCCCCGAAATCCCAAAGGCAAAATAAACTTTTGGCTTAACCCGCTGACCGCTGTAACCAACCTGTCGTTCTTTAGGCATTAAACCCTGATCTACAACATCTCTGGAAACAGCTACAACTCCATTTAAAATATCAGCCAGCTCCTGCAGCATTTTAAAATCTTCTGCATTTTTGACACCACTTCCACCAGCTACAACAACTTCAGCTTCGGTGATATTTATTTTCTGATCACTGATCTTTTCAATCTCTTTTAATAAATCATTTTCCTTAAAATCAATTTTTTCAATAGTAATTTTACCTTTTCTATTTTCATTCCTAGCTGCTTTAGCAAATTCCTGATAACGAACTGTTGCCATCTGTGGTTTGGTATCACTTTTAATATGAGCCAGTATATTTTCACTAAAAGCTGGTCGAATCTGCAGCAGTGTACCATCTTCTGCTATATCAAGTTCAGTGCAGTCAGCTGTCAGTCCTGTTTTTAATGCAGCTGCCAATCTTGGTGCCAGAGAGCGCCCAAAATTTGTCGCTCCAATTAAAATAATTTCTGGAATTTTTTGATCTAGAAATTTAAGAACAGCTTTTTTAAATAAATATTCATCTGGATAAGCAAAATTATCATTGATTAATAATTGAATTTCATCTGCTCCATGATAAATTAGTTCATTTAGCTCTTTATTTTCAATATTTTCTGCAGCCAGAACTAAAACATTAAGTTTCAAATCAGCTTTATCTGCCAGCTCTCTTCCTTTATTTAATAATTCTAAAATTACCGGATGAATTCTATTTTTACTATATTCAGCTATTATTAGTAAGTTTTTATTATCTGCCATGATTAAGCCTCCATCAAATTTTTAGCTATTAATATTTCTTTTATCTCAGCAACAGCTGCTTTATTTTCACTTTTATTATACCTTTTAGTCTTCCTTTTTATTTTCTGAGGTACAACAATGTTTTCAACCCAGGTTGGTGAACCTTTAAAACCAACTTCTTTAATCGGCAGCTGATCCTTTATTGTTTCATAGTCAAGTTTTTCTACCTCAATTTTTCTGGCCTTCATTTTACCTTTAAATGATGGCAGACTTGGATTATTAAGATCTTTAGTTACTGTTATTAAAAGCGGATAACTATAAGTCTTATTATAATTTGCTTCCCAGAGAGAAGTACTGACTGTAATTTCACTATTTGAGACAGCTGCAATTTTACTTACATAAGCAGCATGATTAATATCCAAAAACTCGGCAGTCTGAGGACCAACCTGAGCTGTATCTCCATCAACACTCATTTCACCAGCAATAATCAGATCAAAATCACCTAATTTTTTTGCTGCTGCAGATAAAACAGCCGAAGTCGAAATTGTATCAGCTCCTGCAAAATTTTTATCTGTTAGCAGAAAAACTTTATCTGCTCCTCTGGCTGCTGCTTCTTTTAAAGCAGATTCAGCTCTTTTGGGACCCATACTTAAAGCTGTAATTTCTCCCCCTAATTTTTCTTTAATTCTTACTGCAGCTTCCAAAGCATTTAAATCAAATGGATTTACTTCAACTCCAGCTGATTTTCTATCTATTTTTCCTTTTTCAGCATCAAATTGGACTTTTTCCATCTCTGGTACCTGTTTAATTAAAACTAAAATCTGCAAAAAATCAACTCCTCAATAATCTATTACTTGTTTTTATCTAAAGTTTAAAATAATATTTTAGTTAAACCTTCTTTTAATTAATTTATATATTACCGGTATGATGAGCATTGGTATCCCTAGATAACCTAAAAAACTGTAGCCTCTGGCGACTAAAGGAATTAAACCAAAACGCGCAATAGACCAGGTTATTAAGACAAAAATTAAAGAAGCAACTATTGAATGACTGTGACCGGTGTTATCATTAGGCCACCAGGAAACTATTCTTTTGACTCCACCAAAAACAAAATTTACACCGGTAGAAATTACTCCGAGTACTATCAAAATTGAAATAATATTTTCTGCTAAAGCGCCACCTACTCCATTATTTACTACATAAATTGTTGGAACAGGTATTTCTAAAATATCTGGATAATAGGCCAATACTGTAATTGAAGCAAGAGTTAATAAGATACCATTAATTGCAAAACCTGCCCAGGCAGCTTTTAATGCGTCATCTCTTGTTTTTAAAACATCTGCTACTGCTACATAAGCTCCAACAGCCAGCGCCTGAAAACTTGCATATAATAACATGCTCCAGAGGGCAGACCAGAGATTTGTATCTGCAGTCTGATCAGAAATAACATTAATTATCTTAGGAAAACTAACTACAGCATTTGCCCCATAAACCACTATAACTCCTATAATAATTGCTATTCCTATGTAAGTGGCAAAATTTCGAACTAGTTTAGCTCCAAAGATAGTAAGTAAAAATATAATAGCTGCTATAACAATAGTATTTGCTAAATAGGGAGTTCCTATTGCAGATTTAATTGTACTTCCACCAGTAGCAAAGGCAACTGCTGTTGCAACCCCCATTGTTAAAACAAAAATAATTTCATATAAATTTGAAAAAATATTTTGATAGGGATGATAAAATTCATCTGTCCAACTTCTGTAATCATAAGTATCATTAACTACACTAAAATCCCAGGCATAATAAAAAATGACTGCATCAAGTCCCATAGCAATAATCGGAGTAAATATTGAATACCAGCCGTGACTGACAAAAAATTCTGCTGCCTGTCTACCTGAGGCAAAACCTCCCCCAAAATGCGTTGTAAACCAGACAAAAGCTACACTGAAAAAAACCGGAATTGAAAAACTACTTTTCTTCTCCACTACTCATTCTCCTTTACTAGTTTTTTGTTGTGTCTAATATTTAATTTTGCACTTTAATGAGATAAAGTCGTTTTTATTATATTGTAATATTATTTTTAAGTCAAGGTTAAAATGTTAAGTGGAGGGTGAGTTTGATTTTTCAGCCTACAGCTAAAGGTTTCGCTTTCACCTGCTAATTTAGATTATTAAAATTCATTTATGATCTTTGAATCTAAAGCCCTGATAATTTCAGCTGCCCAGCTAATAGTATTTTCATAGTCTTTGTATGCTGAAATAGAATAATGTGTATGGGCATAACGTACCGGTACACCTATAACAATTGTCGGTACAGAATAATTGCTCAAAGTAATTTTTGCCCCATCATTTCCTCCGCCAATTCGGACAGCATCCTGAAATGGTATTTGATGTTTTTTAGCAATCTCTCTGGCAAATTTAATAAATCTGGGGTTTGCAATTATGGATATATCTCGATGTCTGATCTGAGGCCCTTTTTTTAAAACAGATTGAGCATCATATTGATCTCTAAATGTATCATCAGCTGGAGTTCCTTCAAAAGCAATTGCTATATCAGCTTTTATTTTTCTAGAAGTAACCTCAGCTCCTCTTGTTCCAACTTCTTCTTGCGCTGAAAGACTTCCCACTAAATTAAGATCAAGCTCTTCAGCACTTAGTTCATTTAAAAGATCTAACACAGCTGCTGTTCCCAGACGATTATCAAAAGCCTTACCCATCATTATTTCACGCTCTTGATCGAATTCAAAATCAACATCTGGTACAATAGGAGCTCCAACTTCAATCTTATAATCTTCAACTGTTTCTTTTTTAGAGGAAGCACCTATATCAATTATCATCTCATCTATTCCAATCAGCTTATCTTTTTCTTCAGCTTTCATAAAATGAGGTGGTTTAGAAGCAACAATCCCTTTGATGTATTGACCTTCACTATTTCTAATTCTAACTTTATGAGCCGGAATATTCTGTGGAAACCAGCGACCTAAATTAACAAATTTTAAACTGCCATTTTTGTAATTTAAATAATCTCAACTATTTTTTTCATTTTTTGAAGAAAAGATTCTCAGAACAACATAGGCAATCAAGGTAAAAACAAAAAAGATCAGCAGGACAGTGGCAATACTCTGTAGAGAGCCGATTAAAGTTCTATAGATTTCTAAAGTCCAGCGTTCAGTTGTTAGCTGCACAATCTCCCGATTATCATATCGGGAAGTGATATATTTTTCTAAATCCCAGACCCTGACACCACCTGAAATACCAACAACATAAATGGCAAACTTAATATATTTAAGCCAGGCTTCATTAATTGCTTCTGGAACAATTAATTGCAATATCTTATAAATTGAATCATTGAATAATCTGCTGACAATGTAACAGACCAATAAAGCGACCAGAAAGGTAACTATTAATAATAAATAAAACATGACAATCCCTCCTTTTATCTTTCATCTAATCACCTTCTCAGCTCTTATTTCTCGTAATCAACTAAAACTCTTTTAGCAGCTACTTCTCCTATAAAATCTTTAACCTTTTCGTGCTCTGGATGGATTTGATACTGATCAAGATCAGAAAGACTTTCAAATTCAGTTATTAAAACAAGCTCATAAGCTGCTTCACTCTGATTAATATTTTTACCTACTTCTAAAAACTTAATCTGTTCAACTAAATCTTTAAGTGAGCGCAGTTTCTCTGCTGCTAACTCAATATTCTTTTCTTTCTTGTTTCCTGCAGCAGACTCCTTGAATTCCCACATTACAATATGTTTAATCATTTTTATTACCTCCCTAGTTTAATTATATTAAAAAATCAAAGCAATAAGATTTAAAAGTAGGTAGAGAATTATAATTATTTTTGCAATTTGAGCCAGATAAAAAGAAATACTTTTATCCTTTTCGTCATTACTTATATCGTCTGAAACTAAAATGTTATTATCATCCTGATTTTGACTTTCTATATTTAAATCTTTCAAAAGCTCTTTTGCCTGCTTATAATTATTTTCTGCAACATAGAGTTCAATATTATAAGCCGAATAACCCATATAAATCATGCTATAGCCACCAAATTCATCATGGCGCACAATGACCTCAATATTATTATCATTTAGCAGAGCTTCTATCATTTCTGCCTCTCTGGCTCCGGTTGTTATTAAGTGCTGCAGTTTAAAATCAGACATTTTTTTACTCCTTAGAATGCATTTTTTATTTGTTTGCCATTATTATATTTTCTTAAATATCTGCAATTATTTAAGTTTCTTTTCGACTGAATTAATTTTTTTATCCATGGCTGCTTCTTTATCGCGTCGATCATCAATTTTTAAATTAGTAATAACTCTAAAAGCATCATTCTCAAAAGGAACCTCATGCATTTTTTTAGTGATTTCAAAAATATCATCAAGCTCTCCTTCTAAAATAGTTCCCATTGGAGTCAATCTGTATTTAACTATATCTTGATTTTTTAAAACCTGATGGCAGCCAGCAACATAGCTGCTTAAACTTGTGCTTTCTGTACCCAGTGGTACAACTGTTAATTCTGCAATAACCATTTTTTCTCCTCCTAATTTATTATATTTAATTCTTGATTCACCACAGCGGCAGAGTGCAGCATAATTTCAGCTCTTATCTTGTTTATATAATAAGCCTTCTCCCATTAATACGAAGCCACTCTTTTTGTTCTTCATAATTTGGGATCAATTCTGCTACAGTCTGCCAGAAAACTTTTGCATGATTGGGATGAATTAAATGTACCAACTCATGAACTACCAGATATTCGATTACTGCTGGCGGTGCCATTATAATTTTCCAGTTAAAATTTAGATTCTTTTTACTGCTGCAGCTGCCCCAGCGTTTTTTCTGTTTTTTGATTACTATCTTATTTGGTTCAACCTCTAAGCTTCTTTTATGAATGTTAATTAACTCATTGATTTTCAATTTAGCCTGGCTGCGATACCAGCTGATTAGACGGTCTCTAACTGCATCTTTTCTTTCTTTTTTATCCTTAAGCTTAAAAGGCAAGTGAACTAGTAACTTATTCTTTTCTAATTCAACTTTAAACTGTTTTAAATTAGGCTCTGTTATAAGCTTTAGCCTGTATTCCTTACCCAGGTAAAGAAAATTATCACCACTTATAAATTCTTTTGCTGAAGGTGGCGCTTTGATTTCAGACAATTTAGATAGTTTTTTTATAATCCAGTCTTCTTTTTTGCTCAATAAAGACTTTATTTGTCTGATCGAAGTTTTCTTAGGAGATCTAACAGTCAATTCCTGATCGGCATTAACTATAATTCCTATTGTTTTTCGATTACTTCGAATTATTTTAAATTCATATTCTTGATTTTTAAGTTTTATTCTATTCATTTTTAACACCCTGCAGCTTGTTATTTAAGTTTGTTTTAAAAATCTTGATCACATCCCAAAACTTATGCTTCTATTAATTGTTTTCCTCAAATTCTTAAAAAACTATAATATTCTATTGAATTATTAATTGCTAATTTTGGTGCCGCTATAAGTAAAGCTATTATTATTCATATCAAGACGGTCATCTTTGATTTCTGCTATGATATTACCACAATTTCCACAGATAAAGTTTTTCCCCTTAACTTTTCCATCATAAAGCCTTGTTATTTTAGACTTCCAGCAGCGGAGAACTCTACCCTGACCAATTTTTTTATATTTAAAAAGTTTTGTTTTACATTTAGCACATTTAATTGTCAGCATTTTATCAACCCTTTGAATAATAAATATAATAGTTTTGGAAATCTTGAGGTGGTTTTAAATAAATTTAATAATTCAATTCCAGTCCTACCCCAACTTCTTTAATTTCTACTACCTGAGCCAATTCTATTTTAGACTGCAGATCAGTGCAGTGAGATGCGTGAACAACTTTAGGTTTAAGATTTTCAAAGTAAGATTTTGTTCCTTCCAGCTGCTTTTTGGAAGGATTCTGCAGGTGAAAACCACCAATTACATCAATAATTCTATCATCTTTAAAAATATTTTTTGCCTGTTCAATGATATTACAGATCCCAGCATGAGAGCAGCCGGTGATAATTATTAGCCCCTCGGAAGTCTGATAAGCTAAGGCAGAATCTTCAATTATATAATCAGCTTTTTCTTTACCGTTGATCATAACTTTTCCGATCGGGTTTTGAGCTTCAAAATTATTATTTCTCTCAATCTCACCTAAAAAAACTAGATTCTCAGTCAGCTGAAGATATTTTCTACTTAAATTTAAATCAAAATGATGAGCAGCTCTTTTCTTAGAGATCAAAGATCCAATCTGATCAATTCCTGCTACCTTTCTGGAAGCAAAAGTTTCAGGATGGGTCACTAGTATAGGCTTTTTATATTTTTTGTTTTCAATTTGGGCTTCAGTATAAAACTGAATTAAATGTTGCAAACCCCAGCTGTGATCAAGATGGCTGTGGGAAAGTACAAGATAATCTAAATCTAATAGATCTATATCCATTTTTTTAGCGTTTTCTATAAAAAGATCAGAATAACCGGTATCAAATAATATTTTTTTATCATCAGCTTCAAGATAATAGGAAACACCTGGTTCTCCTCTAAAGTAGCGGTCAATTAAGGTATTATTTTCAACTAAAACTTTTAATTTCATTTTATCACCTTTTTTGAATATATTTAAGAAATAAATTTATATAATTCTTCAAAATTTGAAATTTTTTCTCTAGCCTGAAATAAATAATCTTTAGTATCTACCAGACCAGCTTCATATTGCTGATGCCAATCAGCAGTAACTGGAAATTTGTCATATAGTTCTTCTCTTCTTGCTTCCAATAAACAGGGATTAAGTCCCATGAAATCTGCTGCAGAAATAATTTGATTATTAGATTTATTATTTAATTCTCTAAGATATCTAAGTCCTGCTTCTGAACGCAGCAGATGATGGTCTATAATTAAAGTTTCAACTTTACTGCTTAAAAGAAGTATATTTTCTGCTGCTTCTGCAGCCATTTTTTGATCAATATGAGAAAGATAAAGTGGAGGTCCACTGGAAATTACAATATCTGGCTGCAGCTTAATTAACTTTTTAATTGTGGGAGTATATAGAAACTGAATATCAGAGGCATGAACAAAGACTTTATTCTTTAGTTTAATTTTAGTCATCATTACCTGACCCAGAAAAGAATCTTTTTCTCCGTGAAAAACTGGCTCAGAAAAACTGAGATCACCAATAGTTTGAGCTTCAGCCTCAGTAAAATGATTAGAATTAAACTTAAGATCCCAGGCTCGTTCCTGAAATTTATCTGATTCATCTTCTGCAGATTTAGACCAAATATTGATATCTTTGAGATATTTCTTTACCTGACTTAGCTTAAGCTGATAGACATTGGCATTTTTAAAAGGTATATGATCACCATGAAAGTGGCTGAATACCAAATCTGTAGCACCCTTTAGTTCTTTTATAATTTCACCTCTTATAATTTCATCTACTGCTATCTGGATCGGATGTGGCAGTAGTCCATGTCGGGTATAACCCAGAGAAATTCCGGGGTCAATTAAAATTTTTTGTTCTTCTTTTTCTATCAGACAGCATAAGGCTCTGACACCAAGTGATTCTGCTGCTAAAATTTTTATAGTCCCCATAATTGATTTTATCCTCCTTAAAGTTAACTAATTGCTGTCAGCTCTATTCTGCAGAAAGTTAAAATATAAGTTTTGAAGTTATTTATCGAAAACTGCTTAGAAGACTCTATCTAAGCTATGGATTTGATGGTGAGGTTCACACTACCATTTATCAAAATGCACTTTAGCTTCTATATATCTATCTGAAGCTTCTTTTTCTTCTGCTGGATAACCGAGGGAGATTATAGAAAGAACTTTTACTTTTTCAGGAATTTCTAAAATAGAATTTACATGTTTTATAATTCTCTCTTTAGGATAAACTCCAAGCCAGACAGCTCCTAAGCCCAAATGAACTGCTTCTGTCAGCATATTTTCAGCTGCAGCAGCACAATCCTGAACCCAAAAACCTTGATAAAGCTCTTCTTCTAAATTTGCACAGACCGCTACAGCAGTATCAGCTTCTCTAAGTGCCTCCGCATAACCATGTATATCAGCAATACTATTTAGTATCGCTTTATCTTTTATAATTATAAAATGGCTTATCCGCTGATTTCCACAGGAAGGTGCTGCAAAGCCAGCTTTAACAATCTTTTTTATTTTTTCTTTTTCAACTTTTTCAGATCTATATTTTCTAATACTTCTTCTTTCAAAAATTTCTTTCATTATATAGTCATAGCTCCTATCTTTTAATTATTTTTAGGATTTAAGTTCTCTTTTTAAACTTCTCATATTTACTCTTCTGTTTTATATATTATCTTCTTTTGAATTCCATCAGCTTTAAATATTAATTAAAATTAAGGCTATTACTGTCATCAAAATTGAAGCCCACTCTTTAGTCTTCAGTTTTTCACCGAAAAATAGATATCCGGCTGCAGTTATTAAGACAATGCTTCCTGCACTAAAAATTGGAAAAACAACTGCTGTTTTGAGATAATTTAAAGCACTGATTAAAAAGAATGAAGAAAATAGATTGGGAATTCCAACTGCAAATCCGGTTAGCAGTTCCGATTTTTTAGGGAAACGCTTAACCTTTTTTAAACTGTAGAAAAAACTGATTAGAAAAGCAGAAAAGAAAACCCAGAACAAAAATAAGACTTTGTAATCGACCAGGGCATATTTTTGAAATATTTTATTGCTAAATTCTGCAATTCCTCCATAGAGAAAAAGGAATATTAAATTTAATCTCAGAGCCTGCCGCCAATTTTTATTAAATGGGAAATTAACCAGCACAATAGAAATAATGGCCAGTAGAATTCCAATCCACTGCAAATCTTCCGGATATTCCTGCCAGATAATAATTGCAAAAAGCATCGGAATTAAAATTCCTAACTTACCAAAAGTTCCGGCCAGGCTGGCTCCATTTTCACGCACGCTTTTTTGATAATAGATAAAAGAAGTAAAGAAAAAGATGCCTGCAGTTAAGCCAACTACTGTTGCCCACTGCTGGCTGGACTGAGCAGAAAATAATCCCTCTCCCTTAAATATAACCCGGCTAAAATTGTTTCTAAAATCGCTCTGATTAAAATCAAAAAACTTAATTCCCTGATTAAAAATGAGAAATAATGAAACTGCGGCTGCAGTAAAATAATTGGCCGTGGTTACTACATATCGATTTAAATTATTTGATTCACTGAATTTAAAGATTAAGGCAATTGAAGAACTGCATAAGACTGCTAAAAGTAAATAGATCAAAGACTACACTTCCTTTGTTAATTTAATAATGACAAATATTCTGCAGAAATCTCATCTGTGAGGTAAATATCTTCTGCAGTTTTATAAAATTTCTGACCATTTTGATAAGCTTTAAAGGCTTTTACCTTAAAAATTATCGGCTCAGTGGTTCTCCTTAAGGC
Source organism: Bacillota bacterium (assembly GCA_051746665.1). GTDB lineage: Bacteria > Bacillota > Halanaerobiia > Halanaerobiales > Halanaerobiaceae > Halanaerobium. Next base: position 10,107 of record JBNJFG010000009.1, on the reverse strand, counting down.
TACCTTTTTTGCTTCTTTAACTCCAACACTTAAGTGAACATAATTTCTGCCCATCGGCTTTAGTCCGGCAGCCAGTATTTTATCTTTAACTTTAGGTCTTGTTCCATGGTAGAGAATCTCTGGAGCTTTGACCGCCTGATAATCGGGATTAACTCCTTCTATGCTGTGGCCGTAGTTGGCTCTGATTCTTTTTCTATCCTCTAAAAAGCTGAAACGACCTTTAGGATCGTTTTTGACCAGCTGAATCAAATCTGACTTTGTTATATTCTTAAACTTATTCTTTAACGCCTCCAACAATTCAGCTGTTTTAACTGAAGCATCTGCTGCCAGTTTTAAATCAAAATCTTCAGGATGGTGGCGCAAAATATAAGAGACTGTTTTAGAAAGTTTAGTTTTATTCATTTTTTGCTTTCTACCTCCCAAAATTAATTGACTACTTAAATTTTATCATTTTAGACCCAGTAAAACAATAATTTAGAAGTTTTAATACTTTTTTCTTGGCTGCTTGCCAATATTTATTGTAGATATGATAAGAATTATTTTTAAAATAAAACAGATTTCACATTTTATCTTATTTATATAAAAGGAATAATTTTCTTTATCTATAATTATACAAATAGGAATAAGACTAAGTTAAAATTTAAAGGGGGAAGATTAAAAATGACTTGTTTTAAGAAATTTCTAATGTTAATTATTTTGCTAATTGTTATTTTAGGATTGTCCCCGACTTCAATTCTGGCTCAGGAAAGTTCTGAAATCCCTTATGATAAAATAAAGACTCCGACAGAATTGCAGGATATAATTGATAATTTTGACAAACTTGAATATAATTTTTCATCTTTCAAAGCCGGAGAAAAAATTCAACAAATAGACGTTAATTTTCAGTATCAGGGTCAAGAAAAGGTAAATGATGTTCAGGCAGACAAAATTTTGATTAAAACTTCAACAAGCAAAACAGCACAAATCACTCAAATGACTTTTTGGCTCCATGATGGTGAAATTGTAAAAATGACACAGGATAAACAAGAAATTCCAGCAGCAATGGCTAACTCAATGAAAGATAAAATACTTCAGTCTATTTTCTTTCCTTTTTATAACTTTGAGGAGTTAAACCTAGAAAAAATTGCTTCTGAAGGTAAGCTTACAAGAACCCAGGAAATGATAAGTGGAAGAGAAATTGATATGATTAAAATAGAATCAGAGAATCTAGCAGAGTCTGGATTAAAATCAGGGTCTGTAAAATTAGCAGATTTTGAGGATTTTATGATGACAGTAAGTTTTAGTTATTTAACTCTAGAAGAAGCTGAAGCAGAATTTGACGAAGCTAAATTTGAAGTTACTGAAATTGAATTGCGGTAAATTTTGCAGCAGCCGAAAATCAGGAAATGTACCAAATAAGTTTCGGAGTCACTTTTGCTACCGTTCTGAAATTCTTATTTAAAAGGGAGGTTTAATAAGATGGGTAAAAGTAGGATAAAATTAATTTCTATAGTTTTGATGACCACAGTTATTATTTTCATGTTTCTGACCCCGGTACTGGCATTTCCTGAAGATACCCCGAATGAAGATGTTACAGACAGTATAGATCACCCTTTAATTTCTCGTTTTCCTAGTTCCTATATTCGATTTTATGAAAGTAAGGATTATGATGAATTCACCCTGCCTTTAAATGAACTGAAGGAAGCAGATTTTGGTGATCAATACCAGGAATTTGCTGAAAAAGAGCTAAGGGTTGAAGGTGAAATGACACAGCATTTCTATATGGTACCTGAAAATCATTCTACACTAGAAATATTCAGAAATTACGAACAGGCATTAAAGGAAAAAGATTTTGAAATAATAACTCAAAAAAGTGGAGATGTTGATGAAGGTTTTTGGTACGCACTTTATGAAGGAATCGATTTTAAATCTGCTTCTGAAACCCACTTTGAGGGAGTAAGTGCAGATAAAGAAAGTGGCCGCTATTTAGCAGCAAAACTGAACCGACCTGAAGGTGATGTTTATATTTCTCTGTTCACTGCCAAACACGGATTTTATGGAGGAAGTTGGCCTGACGGACAGCCGGCAGTCTTCCAGGTTATTATTGAAGAAAAAGATCTTGAGACTGATTTGATTGAAGTAGATACTGATTTTGAAAGTAAAGATACAAAAGAAACTACAGCAGCAGATTTTCCTGATGACACACCAAATAAAGATGTTTCAGACAGCATAGACCATCCTCTAATTTCCCGTTTCCCCGGTTCCTATATTCGATTTTATGAAAGTAAGGATTATGATGAATTCACCCTACCTTTAAATGAACTGAAAGAAGCAGATTTTGGAGCTCAATATCAGGAATTTACTGAAAAAGAGCTGGGAATTGAAGGTAAAATGACACAGCATTTCTATGTTGTTCCGAAAAATAATTCTACCCTGAAGATTTTCAGAAATTATGAACAGGCATTAAAGGAGAAAGGTTTTGAAATAATAGCTCAGAAAAATGGCGGTGTTGATGAAGGCTTTTGGTACGAACTTTATGAAGGAATCGACTTTAAAGATGCTTCTGAAACCCACTTTGAAGGTCTAGATGCAGATAAAGAAAGCGGGCGCTATCTAGCAGCCAAATTAAGTCGGGCCGAAGGTGATGTTTATATTTCTCTTTTTACTGCCAAACACGGATTTTATGGAGGCAGTTGGCCTGACGGACAGCCTGCAGTCTTCCAGGTGATTATTGAAGAAACAGATCTTGAGACTGATTTGATCAATGTTGAAAGTGTTATGCAGGATATTAATAGTAAAGGTAAGGCTGCTATATATGGTATCCAATTTGATGTGGATAGTGCTGAAATAAAAGAAGAGTCGGAAACTACAATTAAAAAAATTGCAGAGCTTTTAAATGAAAATCCTGAGCTTAAACTTAATGTTGTAGGTCATACAGATAGCACCGGGAATTTAGACTATAATATAGATCTATCAGAAAGAAGAGCTAAATCTCTGGTAGAAGTCCTGGTTAATGATTATAAGATTGATGAAAACCGACTTAATTCCTTTGGGGTTGGTCCCCTGGCTCCAAAAGCAACCAATGAAACTGAAAATGGCAGGGCCAAAAATCGCCGGGTAGAACTGGTTAAAAAATAAAGTTATAGATAAAGATTAAATAAATAATTTTTATCCCTACTGTATTGAAATTGCTTATGCAGTAGGGATTTTATTTTGGAAGCTAAATATTAACTTACTGTTATGAAATTTTTACCCTGTTTTTTACTTTCATACATGTTGTTGTCTGCTCTTTTGGTCAGAGATTCTATTGTATCATTTTTACTGAGTTTAGTTGCCCCAAAAGACATTGTTACACTTAATTTTTCCTGCTTATGGTTGATAAAAGATTCATTAATTAATAATTTTAATCTCTCCAATAATTTAAAAAGTTTTTTATTATTATTTATATCAAATAATAGTAAAGCAAATTCATCTCCACCCCATCTAAACGCTTTATCAGAATCTCTTAAATTGTTTTTTAGAGTTTTAGCTATCATTGAAAGAATCTTATCTCCAACTAAATGACCAAAATTATCATTGATATATTTAAAATCATCAACATCTAAAAAACAAAATGCTATATCATCCTTTTTAATATCATCTCTCTCAACTATTTCAGCTAAAATCTTTTCTAAATATTTTCTATTATTAATTTCAGTTAATTCATCTCTATGATTTTCCTGTTTTAATTCATTAATCTTTTCTTCTAAAGACTTCATTTTTATATTTTTAAAAAATAATTCTGCAGCTCCTACTATTTCATTCTTTTCATTTTTTAAAGGAACAGTTCTAATTGTTACTGGAACTCGTTGACCATCTTTATGGTGCAAATATACATTGACCTCTCTTTTTTGGCCATCTTCCATTGTCGAATGCAGAGGACAGCCATTATGACATAAATTAGTTCCCTGATCATCTACATGCTGAAGAATATTGTCATAACAGTGTTTACCGATAACTTCTTTTTTTGAAAACCCAGTAATTTCTTCAGCCTCTTTATTCCAGTATTTAATTTTTCTATTCTGATCGACATAATATACTCCACCATATATATTATCTAAAATATCATTTAAATCTATTTTCATCTACTGTCACTTCCTCAATTAAACTATAATTTTTTGGTTAATTAGCTAAAACATTTAACAGGGCATCAACTACAAGAGGTGCAAATTGAATCCCTTTGTTATCTTTTATTTCTGCCAGAGCGTGGTTATAACTTAAAGGTTCCCTGTAAGTTCTTTTAGAATTCATGGCATCCCAGGCATCTGCTGCACAAAGAATTTGTGATTCAAGTGGGATATCACCTTTTATCAAACCATCAGGATAACCGCCACCATTCCACCATTCATGATGATGTCTTACATATTTAGCAATATGCTGCAGTGATTTAGAACTTTTCAAAGCATCACTGCCTAATACAGGATGTTCTTTAATTACTTGATATTCACTATCGCTTAATTTACCTTTTTTGTTCAAAATTTCTAAAGGAATAAGCATTTTGCCAATATCATGTACTAAACCTGCCCAATAAATATCATCTATTCTTTTCTGGTCAAGTTCCATTTCTGCTGCAATTTTTACAGCTAGATCTGCCACATTTTCGGAATGCCCTCTTGTATATAAATCATACATTTCCAGCATTTTGATTATTGAAGAGATTAATTCTTTAGTAAAATTATTTTGTAAAAAATTATATTCTTTCATTTTATAAAATGAAGAAGCAATATTGTAAAAAGCTGAAAATATTTTTTTAGAACTATCAGTAAAGCTTCTCTTACTGCTGTTTTTAATATCTAAGCTTACCCCTGCTTTTTCTTCTCCATTAATGACTAGATTAAAAAACATAATCTCTTTATGTTTATTTAAACTAACTTCAGACAATTTTTCGAATTCATCACTGCTCATATATTTTTTGTTTTTATCCTTTACTTTTTCAATATCAACAATTTCTATTAAAGAATCCTGACTATAGAAAGATTGGTTGGGGATTTTCCTTTTCTTTAATGTTCCTAAATCATAACCAATACAGTCTACAAAATTAATATATTGATCACCAAAAGTGTAAACACTACCAAAATCAGCTTCTGGTACAATTGCTACTGCCTGATTTAAAATTTTACTTAAAAATTCAGCTTCAGAGATTGTATTTAAATTTTCTATATCAGAGACCAGAGAAATCATTTTTTGAAAACGATAATTAAGTTCTTCAATTTCTTCAAAAGATGCTTCTAATTCCTCGTTAATAGCTATAACTTCCTCATTATAAGCCTGCAGCTGCTGATTATAATCTGAAAGTTCTGCTTTTTTCTTTTCTAAACTTTTTTCATACTCTTTTTTTTCGCTGATATCAAAGAGGAAGCTCTCAACAATAAAATTACCATCTTCTTTTCTTTCAATAATTTTAGAATTAATATTGAGCCATATTATTTCTCCATTTTTTTTCTTTGCTTTAAACTCAAAGTTTTTAACTTCTCCATTCTTATCTGCTTTATTTATAAATTCTTCTCTTTTTGCTGGATTATAATAAAGATTTTTTCCTAAATCGCTGTAATGATTTAAAGCTTCCTGAACACTATTAAAGCCGCCAATTTCTATCATTTTTTTATTTATCTGAATGACCTGCCCCTGAGAATTTGCTTTAATAATTCCTATTGGAGCTTCATTATAGAGTTCAAAATATTTTTGCTGACTTTTATTTATCGTTTTTTTATATAAATTTTCCTTTTTTTGATACTGCTGAATGTTTTTAAGCCAGCTTTTTATCTCATATTCCTCTACTTTATTCTGCTTATATCCTTCTGGATCAATATAATAGGGATTCTCATAAAGTTCTCCCTGCCAGACTATATAGTCATGAAGTTCAACTGCAGCTTTAATAACTTCTTTATCAAAGAGATTAATATTATATCGGCAGAGAGCATTAACTGGATATTTCTCGAAGATTTGATCATGCAGCTTCCATTCATATTTAATTATTTCCTCTTTACCACCTTTAAAATCTATAACTCCCTTTAATTCACCAGTTATACTTAAACCACTATATCCTTCCTTAATAGCTAATTTTACATTTGCTTTAAGTAAAGAAATCATATCATCTGCTCTAAAAGCTTCTGGATCTCCATATAATTCTTCAACATTATAAACCTGCAGCTGTCCACTCTTTAAAAAATCATCTATATTTCCCAATGTTTTATTTAATTCAGCTAAAATTATCTTTTGATTGGCTTTTGAATCAACATAAATACATTTTTCATTATTTTTTAAACTTCTTTTCACAAAAGAATGTACGGCTGTTAAAAGCTCTTCATTTTCTTCATAAAATAAGACAGCATGATCACCAATATTTATTGAACTTATATTCTCTATTTTTGTAAAATTAAAAGCCATCAATTGATCCCTCTTCTCTCAATTAACATAATTTCATCTAATAGTACTGGTTTTTTAGACTAAATTTTAAATATAGTTTAATATTAAGATTTAACATTAATTATTATTGTCTTCATCAAAAAAATTCATAATACTATTTAAAACAGATCTTGGATTTTGCATAAACTCTGACTGTGAAAACTTCAGCTGCTTATCCTTCCGCTCAGTCAGCAGCCTATCTCCTTTAAATCTAACTTCAACATCTCCCACCTTAAAACCTTTAATTTTTTTATTCTGATCTAAGTTATTATTCTCTAAATTTAGTCTAATATCTTCTTTAAGCCGTTTTAGTTCCAGCCAGAGCCTCCATTCTTTAAGAGAGCGGATGCTCAATTCCGGCAGGGTATCAGCCTTTTTGAGCAGCATTAAATTAGAATAGATGTGACTGCCGCTGACTCCATAACCTTCTACTTTAATCTTTTTACCAAGCTGCTGCCAGCTTTCAACTTCAAAGATTAAATAATTCTGATCAGTACTTTTACTGATGGAAGGAAAATCAATTTCTGCTCTTTTGACAATCTTTTTATTCTTAATCCTACCATAATGGCGGACCCCACTCTGCTCGCCAAACTTTGCTTTGCTTTGAAAAATAGCTATGTATTCCAGATTATAATTTAAAACTGACTGCTTTAGTGGTAGATAATAGTATTTGTTGTCCAGTAAATACTGCAGCTGTTTTTTGCTCTTCAATGATCCCAGCAGTAAATCAACCTTAAATTTAGGCTCTGGGCGAAATTCGTCTGCTGCTGTCGGCATCAGGTTGCGCTCAAAGTTGCTCTGCGCTGATTCGTCAATTATATTTTCTAAAAAATCTGCCAGAAGCTCTGTGCTGCCCGGTAAAAAAGGAAAAGCACCTATATTAACCTGGTCAATACTCTGATAGAATTTATGGTCTTTAAATTTTTCTTGATCATGGTAGGGAAAGAGTACATAAGCTCCAACCATTGTGCGCCGGTAATCTTTTCCCATTTCTGCTGCCACTGCATCCCGATAGCGGTGCATGGTATTGATATCAGATTCTTCTGGGCCAGGAATACCGTTGTACCTTTTACCATAACCTGTACCCTCTTCTGCATTATTGAGCCGATATTTGGCATCAAAGATAAATTTATATTGATGTTTCGAATCGTTTTTGCTGAGTGAAAGAATATTATCCGGCTTCTGGTTGGTGGTGATACTATCCCCACTTGATCTGTTATAGCTTAAAGTAAAGATCTCACCAGTAATTGGGTTCTGATATTCGACCTCTGCTGATGCTCCTTGAGAAAGGGTAACATTGATCCCGCTGTAATCTAGCTCAATAATATTATTTTTGAGCATCTTGTATTTATCCTGCAGCAGGCTGTTTAATTTGAGAAAGGTCCAGTATTCATAGAGCTGCCAGAGCTGCTTAATTGAAAGTCTAAAGATATCTCCATTGAGAGAAAGCCCTTTTAAAAGCATCAAATAATATTTATATAATTCTTTGTAGCCGGGGGCCATCTGCAGCACCAGAGAAATTGAATCAATTTTCTGCAGCTCACCCACTTCAGCCAAAAATGAATGCTTGAGCTTTAATTTTAGTTTTCTGATCATCTTATCAATTTTAGTGACTAAATTCTGATCAGGATTTCTTTTTGAATTAATATAATTAATTTTAAAGTGTTTGAGTCTTTTGATCAGTTCTGAAAAGCTCCACTTGATAAATTTATTTTCAAAATTATCATAACTCAGCTTTTTCTCCACTGCCAGCATCTTTTCCGGCAGTTTAAGCTCTTTGTCATAGTGACGGCTGTTCTTATTTAACCATTTGAGGCTCTGTCTGCCTACTTTTTTAACTCTGGAGGCAGGTCGGACATTTCGCTCTCTAATAATCTGGTGGTGGGGTGACTCTTCTACTCTTTTTAGAGCTTTAAATAAATCTTCAAATATATTTTCTATGATTACAAAAAACTCAGCCTCAGTTATATTCTGTTTTTCAGAAATTTTCATTTCTTGATAGGTTTTTCTTAAAAAATCATAGGCTAAATTATATACTTCCTTATTGACTTCTTCTAAAAGCTGGTTGTAGTCTTTTTGGTAATCAATTTTACTTGGAAAAACTTCCAGTTTAAGAGTTAAAATGACCTGAGAGTTACTTCTGATCTCAAATTCAGAATAACCGATATCACTGCCGAAATTGATGCTGCCGTAGAGTACATTAGGATTATCATTGGGATGTGACAGAGATTCTCTGATTTCACGGTTGGGGTGGTAGAGCTCAATTGGCATTTCTGCTTTTATGTAAAAATCATAATTCTGATATTCAAAAAAGAGGGGATAGCTTTTGATGGAATTAAACTGACTTATTTTTAGCTGATCTATTTCTGGATCGTGATATTTAAATTCAAAGTCCTCTTTTAAGTTTGAACTAAAGCTGCAGGCAGCCTGAGTCTTATTTGCCTTAGGAAACTCCTTTTCGTGATCAGGATGCAGAGGCTTTCCTTTAATATTTAGAGAAAGTTTATCATTTTTGATTGTGATAAGATCTATTTTTTGTGTGCTCATTTTATCACCTTATTTAAGTCTATTTATTTTTCTCGATATTTAATATTATTTTCTTCACACCACTCAATTGCTATATCCTTATATTTTTGATCTTTAAAATCATACCACTGATCTTCTAGATCATATTGATAAATCTTATCTTTAAACATTCTAAAAGCACCGTTTCCTCGAATAGCATAAAGAAATTCCTCTCTTAGTTCTTCATCTTCAATTGAATAGCAAAAATCTTCCATAATACTATAGTCATCAATTTCATAGTCATCCGGAAGTCTTATATAGTCATCAGTTGAAATAATATCTACTGCAGCTTTAATATTCTCCCGCTGCCATTCTGGAAATTTATCAAGCTCAGGCTCTTCCTCTCCAGCTCTTAATTCATCATCCATTAGCATGAAAACTTCACCAGTTTTTTTATAATAAAAATAATTGCTCTCCATAGTTCTAAATTCTAATGCTTCTAAGACATCTTTTAAATCAACTTTTAGTTTCATATTTTAACACCTCTATTTTGGTAATAATAATCAAAAAGGTACATCAAAATCATCTTTATCATAATTTCTACTACTACTATTAATTTCTTCTTCATCCTCCCTGTATTCTCGCTCATATTCTTCCCAGGTTATCCCGTATGGAACACCACCTGAGGTATAACCGGCTATGAAATAATAATCTGCATTCTGCCAGTCATCAAATTCTCTTGTTTCTAAATTATCTGGTTTTTCGAAATTTACCTTTTTTGCAGCTTCTTCCTGCTCTTTTTTTAGTTTATAAATTTGTTCTTTATATTCTGAATCTATCTCATGGCCCATTAGTTCCAGTTCATTTATCGCACAGATTTTGTCGACTCCAAACCAGTTGCTATAACCCTTAACTAGATTTTTGCCTTCATATTCAGTAATCCATTTTTCTGCAGCAGCAAGTCTCTGTTTTTTGTTATATCTTTTTCTTTTGGGTGCAACCATTAGTATTCCTCCAATTAAAAATAATCGCTTTCATTTTTAACTCCTTTTGAAATGACAAGAAAAATTATCTAATTCATATATTCTTCTAATCCTTTAACATTATCCGCTCTTAAAGATTATTTAATATTAAAGCGGATAAACATTACCGCTATTTACTATATAATATTTATCTCCC
>JBNJFG010000008.1:41199-50579 GCA_051746665.1 Bacillota bacterium | reverse complement strand
AACAGTAATTGAAATTAATGAAATTAAAACAGCTCCATTAATTATCATTTCTGTTTTAGTCCTGACAATTCCCTGATAGATAAGCTGTCCTAAATTACGCTCACCTATAAAGACTGCCAAAGTCGCAATACCAACCATCATAACTAATGCAACTCTTATACCTGCTATAATAACGGGCATAGCCATTGGCAGCTGTACTTTCCACAGAATCTGCTTTTCTGTCATTCCCATTCCTCTGGCAGATTCCAAAATAGCAGGATCCACTTCATTTAAAGATTTATAAACATTTCTAACAATAGGAATCATAGAATATAAGACTAAAGCAAAAACTGCACTTCTCATATTAAGCCCAAAAGCAGGTATTGTCATTAAGATACCATAAAGCGAGACACTGGGGACTGACATAATCAAACTGCCAAAACCAAGTATCGATTTTGCTGTTTTTTCTCTATTTCTGATTATTATTCCAACACTCACCCAGAGAATCAAGGAAAGTGTAATTGAAATTGAAATTAAATATAAATGTGCTGCTGTATATTCTATAATCTTATCCAAATTTTCAAGAAAATATTCAATTACAGCCATCTTAATCCCCCTTTAGTCCTCCCGATTGTATTCATCACTGATATAATCCTGTATGATTTCCATCGTTATTGTTGCTTTCAGATTATTATCACTGTCAACTATAGGAATTAAAGTTACATCATTTTCTATCATTTTATTTAAAACATCCTTTAAAGATGCATCTGCTTCTATTACTGGTGTGATTTTTATATGATTTTCCCAATCAGAATCTTTATGACTTTTAAGTCTTTTTAAGTTAACATACCCCATTAACTTTCTTTTATCAGCAGTTACTAGAATATAATCTTGTTTTGATTCTTCTAATTTATTCATTACCTCTTCATAACTTTCTGATCTATCCACTTTGTAAAATTCTTTTTTCATTACTTTTTTAGCTTTTAAAAGATTTAATACTTTTAATCCTCTATCAGAACCAATGAAATCTTCAACAAATTCATTTTTAGGATCAAACAAAATATTTTTGGGAGAATCATATTGAACTAATTCTCCTTGATTCATAATTGCAATTTTATCACCCATTTTGATTGCTTCATCGATGTCATGAGTAACAAAACAGATAGTTTTATTAATTTTTTTCTGAAGCCTTAAAAATTCATTCTGCAAATCCGCTCTCGTAATTGGATCAACTGCTCCAAATGGTTCATCCATCAGCATAATTGGTGGATCTGCCGCCATTGCTCTTGCTACACCAACTCGCTGCTGCTGTCCACCTGAAAGTTCATGTGGATATTTATCAAGATGACTATCAGGATCTAATCCAATAACTTTTATTAATTCTTTTACCCGATTATTTATTTTTTCCTGCTCCCATTTTAATAATTTTGGAACAGTGGCAACATTTTCTTTAACTGTTAAGTGTGGAAAAAGACCTATTTCCTGAATTACATATCCAATTTCTCTTCGTAATTCACTTTTTTTCAAGGAAAAAGCATCTTTTTGATTAATATAAATTTTTCCGGAAGATGGTTCAATTAATCGATTGATCATTTTTAAAGTAGTTGTCTTACCACAGCCAGAGGGACCTACAAAAACACAAATCTCCCCTTCTTTAACTTCTAAATTTAAATCTGAAACCGCTTCTTCTTCAGCCGTGGAGTAAGTTTTGGATAAATTTTCTAATCTAATCAATTTAAATCCCCTCCAAAAAGAAAAAAAGTGCTACTTAAGATAAAAGTAGACACTTTCTTGTTTGTAAATTATTATATATTTTTTATGCATATTTTCCCTTGCAATTGATATTATCATATTGTCAGAAAAATTTCAAATTTCAAATATTGATCTGACGTTAGCGCTATTGTTCTTTACTTTGATTAAAACGGCTTAAAATTAAATTATAGCCATCTTCTCCATATTCTAAGGAACGTTTAACTCTACTGATAGTTGCAGTGCTAACTCCTGTTTCATCTACAATATGATCATATGTATAACCTTCTTTAAGCATTCTGGCTACTTCAAGGCGCTGTCCTAAAGCTTTAATTTCACCTATAGTAGCTATATCTTGAAAAAAGTTATAACATTCTTCTTTATCTTCAAGCATCAAAATAGCTTCAAATAATTGCTCAGTAAATTTATCCTTTATATTTCGGGACAAAGTTTACACCTCATTTCTAAGAATTACTCCCATTCTATTGTTCCAGGGGGTTTTGATGTGATATCATAGACAACTCTATTAACTTCTTTAACCTGATTAACAATTCTATTAGAAATTGACTGCATAACTTCATATGGAAGACGAGCCCAATCAGCAGTCATTGCATCATCACTATTTACCGCTCTTAAAATAATTGGATATCCATATGTTCTTTCATCACCCATAACACCTACACTTCTTAAATCAGGTAGAACTGCAAAAGACTGCCAGATATCTCGATAAAGACCAGCATCTTTTATTTCTTCTTGAACAATTGCATCTGCATTTCGCAATATTTCTAATTTATCCCAGTCAACATCTCCAATAATTCTGATAGCTAAACCTGGGCCAGGAAACGGCTGTCTCCAAACAATTTCTTCAGGTAAACCTAGAACTTCACCAATTTTCCTTACCTCATCTTTAAATAAAAAATGCAGTGGCTCTACAAGTTCTAAGTTCATATCTTCAGGCAGACCACCAACATTATGGTGGCTTTTAATTGTTGCTGCTTTATCAGTTCCACCACTTTCTATAACATCAGAATAAATGGTTCCCTGAACTAAATAACGAACATCTTCTAATCTTTCAGCTTCTTCATCGAAAACTTGAATAAATTCATCACCAATTATTTTTCTTTTTTCTTCTGGTTCTTTAACTCCAGCTAATCTGTCTAAAAACCTTTTTTTAGCATCTACATAAATTAAAGGAATATTAAATTCTTCTCCAAAGGTTCTTTTAACCTGCTCAGCTTCGCCTTTTCGCAAAAGACCATGATCAACAAAAATACAGGTTAATTGGTCTCCTATTGCCTTATGGACAATAGCAGAAGCAACAGCAGAATCGACTCCTCCAGAAAGTCCACAGATAACTTTTCCTTTGCCTACCTGTTTTCTGATTCTTTCAATTTCTTCATTAATATAATCAGCCATATTCCAATTTGCTTTAACATCTGCAATCCTAAACAAAAAATTATGTAGAATTGTTTTTCCCTGAATAGTATGATTTACCTCTGGGTGAAACTGTACCCCATAAAAATCTCTTTCAAAATCAGCCATTGCAGCCGCAGCAGTTAATTCTGTTCTTGCAATTACTTCAAATCCTGCTGGAACTTTTTTAACGTGATCACCATGGCTCATCCAAACTTGTGAATGGTTATCTATTTCTTTAAATAATTTTTTTTGGGTAAATAATTCTAAATTTGCTTTTCCATACTCACCATGTTCTGCTTTTTCTACATGACCTGCTTCAAGCAACTGAGCCATTAACTGCATTCCATAGCAAATACCTAAAATAGGAATACCCAATTCAAAAACTCCCTGATCAACACCTGGAGCTCCTGGTCCTGTAACACTATCTGGGCCTCCTGAAAAAATTATAGCTGCTGGATCAATTTTTTTGATTTCTTCTAATTCAATATCATGACCTCTAATTATAGAATAAACATTAAATTCTCTAACTCTTCTGGCGATCAGTTGACTATACTGACCTCCAAAATCAAGAATAAGTATCTTATCGTAATCCATCTAATTCCCCTTCCGCTTTTATTTACTAAAGTATACAGTGTAAATACTGTAATTGTCAAGGTCTACACAAGTAATAAAATTAAAAATTTATCTCTAACATTAAAACTCCCTCCTATTGGTCTAAAATAATAGAAGGGAGTTAACTTTTAATTAACTATCTGAATGAAAATTCAGTATCTTTCTTAATTATTTTTAATTGCAGATTGTGCTGCTGCTAGACGAGCAATTGGAACTCTATAGGGTGAACAGGAAACATAATTTAAATTGTTCTTATGGCAAAACTCGATAGAAGATGGTTCTCCACCATGTTCTCCACAAATTCCTATTTTAAGACCAGGTTTTTCTTCTCGTCCCAGCTTAACTGTATTTTCAATTAATCTACCTACACCTTCTTGATCCAGAACCTGAAATGGATCTTTGGCAAATATTTCTTGTTCTAAATACTGGCTTATAAATTTACCGGCATCATCTCGTGAAAATCCATAAGTCATCTGGGTTAAATCATTAGTACCAAAGGAGAAGAAATCAGCATGTTTAGCAATTTTATCAGCTAAAAGTGCAGCCCTTGGAATCTCAATCATTGTACCAATAGTATAATAAATATCTGTATCTGTATCTTCTAATAATTCTTCGGCAACTTTTTCTGCTTTCTCTCTTATAATTTCTAGTTCTCTATCAGTACCAACAAGAGGTATCATAATATCTGCTTTAACTTCATAGCCTTCCTCTTCTTTTACTTCAATAGCTGCAGAAATTATAGCTTTTACCTGCATTTCATAAATTTCAGGATAACTAATACCAAGACGACATCCGCGATGTCCTAACATTGGGTTCATTTCTTCTAAATCACTAATAATTCTTCTTAATTCTTCTATAGATATAGATAATTCTTCAGCTAGATTTTTAATATCTCTTTCATTTTGAGGTAAGAACTCATGTAATGGTGGGTCAAGTAATCTTACAGTTACATTCCTATCCTCCATAACTTTAAAGATACCTTTAAAATCCTCTTTTTGATAAGGGAATAATTTTTCCAGCGCTTTTTTGCGTTTCTTTTTACTGTCAGCAACAATCATTTCACGAACTGACATGATTCTTTCACTATCAAAAAACATATGCTCTGTTCGACAAAGTCCAATACCCTCAGCTCCAAAATCAACTGCTACTTGAGCATCTTTTGGTGTGTCAGCATTAGTATAAACACCCATATCACGATATTCATCTGACCAGATCATCAATTTTTTGAAATTATCTGTTAAATGAGCTTCAGTTGTTTCTACAATGCCAGCATATACTTCACCTGTACTACCATTAAGAGAAATATAGTCTCCTTCATTAAATACTCGATCATCTACAAAAAACTGTCTGGAACTTTCATCAACCTGAATCTCTCCAGCACCTGCTACACAGCACTTACCCATACCACGAGCTACAACTGCAGCATGTGATGTCATACCACCACGAGAGGTTAAAATACCATTGGACTTAACCATACCTTCTATATCCTCAGGTGATGTTTCTTTACGAACAAGAATTACATCCTCACCATCAGCAGCAGCTTCAGCTGCATCTTCTGAATTAAAATAGATTTTACCGGTAGCTGCACCAGGAGATGCTGCAAGTCCAGTAGCCAGTAAATCTGCTTTTTCTAATTCATCTTCTTTAAAGTTTGGATGCAAGAGCTGACTAATATCTTCTGGATCTATTCTCATAACTGCAGTTTCTTTATCAATTAATCCTTCTTCTTCCATATCAACTGCAATATTTACTGCTGCATCAGCTGTTCTTTTACCAGTTCTGGTCTGCAGTAAATAAAGATCTCCTTCTTGAATAGTAAATTCAATATCCTGCATATCCTTATAATGCTGTTCTAAAGTTTCAGTTACTTCCATAAATTCCTCATAAACTTCAGGCATCAAATTATTTAATTCACTGATATCTTTTGGAGTTCTAATCCCTGCCACAACATCTTCTCCCTGGGCGTTTAACAGGAATTCCCCAAAGACTTTATTTTCTCCAGTCGCAGGGTTACGAGTAAAAGCAACACCTGTACCAGAATTATCACCTATGTTACCAAAAACCATAGTTTGAACATTTACTGCAGTACCTAAATCATGTGGAATATCATTGTGATTTCTATAAGAAATCGCTCTTGCATTATTCCAGGAACTAAATACGGCTTTAACAGCCATTAATAATTGTTCTTCTGGTTTTTGTGGAAACTCTATGTCTTTTCTGTTTTTAATTAAAGCTTTAAAGTCTTTGATAATATCTTTAAGATCATCAACTGTTAAATCTGTATCATTATCATAATCTTTTTTTTCTTTTTTTCTTTCTAAATAATTATCAAATTCATAACCTGGTATTCCAAGTACAACATTACCAAACATCTGAATTAAACGGCGATAACTGTCATAAGCAAAACGAGGATTTGAAGTCTTTTTAGCTAAGCCCTCAACACTCTTATCATTAAGACCCAGGTTTAAAATTGTATCCATCATCCCAGGCATCGAAATTACTGCTCCAGATCTAACCGATACTAAAAGAGGATCCTTTACATCACCAAAGTCTTTGCCGATTTTATCTTCTAGATCTTCTAAATGTTCAAAAATGCTTTCTTTTAAGCTATCTTCTAATTTTTCACCAATTTCAATATAGTGAATACAGGCTTCTGTAGTCATTGTAAATCCTGGAGGTACCGGTAGTCCTATTTTACTCATTTCAGCAAGATTGGCACCCTTACCACCCAACAGTGACTTCATTTCTTTTTTACCTTCTTCAAAGGCATAAACATATTTCTTCAACAAAACCCCTCCTTTTGTTAGTTAAGATCATCTATGATATCAATGACTAAATTTGCTGCTTCTTCAACTGCTTTTTTAGTCATATCAATTACTGGACAGCCAAGTTTTTTCATTATTTTCTGAGCATATTCCAGTTCTTCATAAATCTTTTCGATTGATACATAATCTACACTATTATCAAGGCCTAATACTTTAATTCTTTCACGTCTAATTTCAATAAGATCAGACGGATCAATCATTAAACCAATTATCTTCCTTCGTGGGATTTCAAATAATTGATCAGGAACTTTAGAACCAGTAACAAGTGGAATGTTAACCACTTTATAATTCTTATGTGCTAAATACATACTTAAGGGAGTTTTAGATGAACGAGAAACTCCTATTAAAACTATATCAGCTTTTAAAATACCTCTAGGATCTTTCCCATCATCATATTTAACTGCAAATTCTACCGCTTCTACTCTTTTAAAATAATCTTCATCAAGTTTTCGAATAACCCCAGATTCTCTTATGGGTTCTTGATTTAAAAACCCAGTGAATTTATCCAAACTGGGAGCCATAATATCAATATATGGTATATCTCTTTGATTACAAGCTTTCTGAAGATATTCTGAAATTTCTTTACTAACCATCGTATAAACAAAAATTGAATTCTCAGGATTTAAATTTTCCATAATTTTATCAATTTTTTTTAAACTCTCTACATATGGAAATTTTTTAATTTCATAATCTGTATTCTTATATTGTTCTGCTGCCGCCCGAGCAACTTGTTCAGCTGTATCTCCAACTGAATCTGATAAAACATATACTATAAAGTTTTTTTTCATAAAATCACCTGCCCTACATACTTTTTTATTTTTACAAGTATATTTATCTCCCCCCACTTGTATTATATTTCTATTTTCTCTTATTATTATGTATTCTCTATTCGTCAAAAAAATCCTTTTTTAAAACAATAAAATCTTATTTAACAGTTTAATAAAACCAAACAATTAAAAAAGGTGTATAACTCATTGATAGAGTCATACACCTTAATTGTTTATTTAATTAATGGATGATCGGGCTTACATCATACCGCCCATTCCACCCATTCCACCCATGCCGCCCATTCCTCCGGGCATGCCACCGGGCATTCCGCCACCATTGCCATCATCATCATCGTCACTGTTATCAGCAACAAGGCATTCAGTGGTTAAGAGCATAGAAGCAGCACTTGCCGCATTCTGTAAGGCAGAACGTGTAACTTTTGCTGGATCAATAATACCAGCTTTAATCATATTTACATATTCACCTTTTAGAGCGTCAAATCCAATTCCCGCTTCTTTTTCTTTAACTCTTTCTACTACAACAGAACCTTCATGACCTGCATTGTTAGCAATCTGTTTAATTGGAGCTTCTAAAGCTTTGCGGACAATATCCACACCAGTTTCTTCGTCTCCTTCTAAATTCAGATCATCAAGAGCAGACATAACTTCAAGATAGGTTGTACCTCCACCAGCAACTAGACCTTCTTCTACAGCTGCTCTAGTAGCAGATAAAGCATCTTCAATTCTGTGCTGCTTTTCTTTTAGCTCTGTCTCTGTTGCTGCACCAACTTGAATTACTGCAACTCCACCAGCTAATTTAGCAAGTCTCTCCTGTAATTTTTCTCTGTCAAAATCAGAACTTGTAGTCTCAATTTGCTTTCTTAACTGAGAAATTCTATCCTGTATTTTTTCTTTATCTCCATTACCTTCAACTATAGTTGTATCATCTTTGGTAATAGTTACTTTATGTGCCTGACCTAAATCATTAATACTTGCATTTTCTAATTTTAAGCCAAGATCTTCAGTAATTAATTTACCACCTGTTAAAACTGCAATATCTTCTAACATTGCTTTACGGCGGTCACCAAAGCCAGGAGCTTTAACAGCTACACAGTTAAATGTTCCACGAATTTTATTTACTACTAGAGTAGCTAATGCTTCACCCTCAACTTCTTCAGAAATAATCATTAAGCTTTTTCCTGATTGAGCAACCTGCTCTAACAGTGGTAAAATATCCTGAATACTGCTAATTTTTTTATCTGTGATTAAAATATATGGATCTTCTAATGATGCTTCCATTGTGTCAGTATCAGTTACCATATATGGGGACAAGTATCCACGATCAAACTGCATACCTTCTACAACATCTAAAGATGTTCCCATGCTTTTTGATTCTTCAACTGAAATTACACCATCTTGTCCAACTTTTTCCATAGCTTCTGCAATCAAATTACCGATCTCATTATCATTACCAGCAGAAATAGAAGCAATCTGAGAAACAGCTTCTTTTCCTTCTACAGGTTTTGACACTGAAGCAATTTCTGCAGTTAGAGTTTCAACTGCTTTTTGAATCCCTCTTTTAATTAACATTGGATTTGCACCAGCTGCTACATTTTTAAATCCTTCTTTTAAAATAGATTCTGCTAAAACAGTTGCTGTAGTTGTACCATCACCAGCAACATCATTAGTTTTAGTAGCTACCTCTTTTACAGCCTGTGCACCCATATTTTCATAACGGTCTTTAAGTTCTATTTCTTTAGCAATACTAACTCCATCATTTGTAATTGTTGGAGCACCAAAGCTTTTTTCTAATAATACGTTACGTCCTTTTGGACCAAGTGTTACTTTAACTGCATTTGCTAAACGAGAAACTCCATTTTCTAACTTACGACGCGCTTCTTCGCCGAATTTTAATTCTTTTGGCATCTAAATCCCTCCTGTATAGTTAAACTGAGTTATTTTTTTTAGTAAGTAAAAATTTAAAAATTGACATTCAAATCTATTTAACAGTAAAATAAATTAGCTGCTAATT
>JBNJFG010000008.1:0-41099 GCA_051746665.1 Bacillota bacterium | reverse complement strand
CCTCCTGTATAGTTAAACTGAGTTATTTTTTTTAGTAAGTAAAAATTTAAAAATTGACATTCAAATCTATTTAACAGTAAAATAAATTAGCTGCTAATTAACTGCTGCTAATTTATAACAATCTACTCAATTACTGCTAAAACATCATCCATTGATAGGATTATATATTCTTCAGAATCAAGTTCTACTTTTGTTCCAGCATATTTATCAAAGACTACTGTGTCTCCTACAGCTACTTCTGCTTCTTCACCTTCTGGAGCAATATTTCTACCTACAGCAATAATTTCTGCCTGCTGTGGCTTTTCATCTTTCTTTGCTGTGTCAGGAAGAACAATTCCTCCCTTAGTTTTTTCTTCACCTTCATCTTTTTCCACATATTTTACTACAACTCTGTCATCTAGTGGTTTAATACTCATTTAAAAATAACCCCCTTCTAATATTGTATTCTTTTTATAATGATTAGCACTCAACCGAAGTGAGTGCTAACAAGCACTATAAATATAATATCTAAGTCAGAAAGGAAAATCAAACACTTTAAATCGCCTTTAAACGTCATTAAAAGCTATTATTGTTGATTAAAACTGATTAAGTCTCTTATTATCTAATTAACATTAAATTATTATCTCCAAGTGTCAAAAATAAAAATTAGATCAATATAACTTCTGCTTTAAAATAATCTTCAAGCTCACTATAATGCTCTCCCAGCAGATCATTTCCATAATAATCATAAATTATTTCTGGTAAAAGTATCCTATTCACTTCTAAATTTTCTGCTTCTATTGTTTTGATTAAATCTTGATTACAGAGTAAACCAGCTGCAACTATTGAACCTCCAAAAAAATAATTTTTTGCCTTAACCAACTTCAAACTATAATTTGAATTTAAATAGGGATTTAACATTTTTTTAAAAAAGAGATAGGCAAGCTGAGATGAAATAATAAATGTTTCATTATTTTTTTTATCTTTTTTGCTTGCTTCCGCATAAGCTTTTAATTCATTTATTTGATTTAAACTTAAATCATAAGACATAATTAAACCTGAACTTGTATTTTCTTCTTTCTTGATAACAGTATTTATTATTTTTTCTCCCCGCCTCAATTTAATTTTAGGATTTTTAGCTGATTTAATTTTATAAAAAGCATCTACTCGACTTTTTACTATCTTTTTATTAACTTTTAAAATCAGATCACCACTTTTTAAATTAGCAGCAGCTGCAGCTGAATTAGCAGTAACATTATTAACTTCTGCAGATAATGATGAAATTAGCTGGGGCTCAATAATAATTGGATAGGAATAATTAATTTTCTGTTTATTAATAAAACTGTTTAATCTATAATATTCACTTGAATCAACAGCTAAATCTTGATCTGCATAATCACTAAATCCTGCCAGAAAAATTCTCAAACTTTGGGGAGAAAATTTTTCTAAAAAATCAAAGCTTTTTTTTAAATAATCAAAACCCCTAAGATGATGCATTGATACAATACTAGCTTCGAAACTAATCTGATTCTTTTTTAATTCAGGCAGTAGTTTGAAAACATTATCAGGTTGAGAATCATTCATTAAAAAAACCCGTTCCTCAGGATCCGGGCCATTCAGTGAAATATTCAATTCTAAAGGCTTTAATTTTTTTAAAAATCCTATCTTTTCCAGCTCGATAAATGAACCACTGCTGGTTATTTTAATTTCAATTTGAGGCCAACGCTGTCTTAAATATTCCAAAATTTTATAGATATCTGGATGTACAAAAGGCTCCCCTTCGATAATTTTACTAGCAGATTCCCCAATGAAAACAGGCTGTTCTGGATCCAAAAATTCAATCATAGTTTTAATAAACTCAAAGTTTAAGTGGCCAAAACTGTAGGTTTCGACTTCTGGTGGATTATTTTTATGACTGCAGAAAATACAGTTCAATTTACAAATTGAAGTTATAGGTAAAATATTATCCTCTTTAACTGTCTTAAAGATTATTTCTTCTCTACTTCTTTTATTTTTCATTTTTTATCACCTACAATTTTAAAGCCGGATCAGCACTGATACTTAAAGGTGCAAAATCATGATCAAGATATTGATAATAAGCAACTGCTCCAATCATTGCCGCATTGTCAGTACATAACTCGATGGGAGGATAATATAATTCTAATTTGTGTTTAGCAAGTCTTTCCCCTATAACTTCTCTAAGCCTTTGATTGGCTGCTACTCCTCCTGAAAGAACAACACTCTGCACCTGATACTCTTTTACTGCTTTAATCAGGTTAGAAGCTAAACTATCAACAACTGCTTCTTGAAAACTGGCAGCCAAGTCATTTTTATCAATTTCATTTCCACGCTGCTTTTCATTATTGACATAATTCATAACTGAAGTTTTTAAACCGCTAAAACTAAAATTATAACTATCTCCTAAATCAGCCCGCGGAAAATCTATTGCATTTTTATTACCAGAAAGAGCTGCTTTTTCTATTGCAGGTCCACCTGGATAACCAAGACCTATAAACCGTGATATCTTATCAAAAGCCTCTCCTGCAGCATCATCTATTGTTCTCCCTAAAATTTTATAGCCTCTTAAATTTTCAAAATATAATAAATCTGTATGCCCCCCCGAAATTGTTAAACAGAGCAGCGGTTTTTTAATTTCTGGATTTTCAATAAAATTGGCATAAATATGACCAGCAATATGATTAACACCAATTAAAGGAATATTTAAGGAAAGAGATATAGTTTTAGCAGCAGTTAAAGTAACTAATAGACCACCGACTAGTCCCGGGCCATAAGTCGAGGCAACAGCATCCAAATCTTTAAAGTCAATTCCAGCCTCAGTTAAAGCCTGATCAATTACCGGGAGCAATAATTCCAAATGCTTTCGAGAAGCTATTTCTGGTACTACTCCCCCAAATTTTTTGTGTAAATCAACCTGCGAAGAAACAACATTTGACAATACCTCTAGTCCATTTTTATTAACTGAAGCAGCTGTCTCATCACAAGAACTTTCAAGTGCCAATATATAAATATCTTCTTTTTCATCTTTGATTTTACCTTCAAACTCCACTTTTTCCACTCCCATATTAATTATTACGATATTTTTGCTGCCAGTCTATTTCCGCCTGCGGCTTTTTTAGATAGGCAGGTTTCAACTCATAAATATTATCTTCCTGTCCTAAACTGATATAATCTCTACCAAGGCGTGCTAAAACAGCCGCTCTGGGTATGTTTTTTTCTGCTGCACATTCTTTTATAAAAAATTTGTTCTCTTTTAAAATTTCACTAACTTCTCTTGTTTTTTCACCAATAACAGTGATCTCTTCATTTTTGAAATCATTTAATATATCTGGCATTTCTGAAATTCGGGCACTGGCTGCTCCCAAAATTTCTTTTAATAAATAATTATTATTTTTAAAGTTGGATTGATAAAAAGAATAATATACTCTTTGACGCCTAGCATCAAGAATTGGTAGTATATAATTTGATTCAATTCCAGCTGCCATTATTTCTAAAGTAGATATTCCTTTAACAGGTATCTTGAAAATCCTACCCAATATTTTTGCTGTAGTAATTCCAATTCGTAAGCCAGTAAAAGAACCAGGTCCAATTGAAACAGCTACAGCATCTAAATCTTCTGGCTTAATTTCTAACAGAATAAATATTTGTTCTAGCAATGGTAGTAGTTTTTCACTATGTCTTCTTTTTAAACTTAAATTATATTCACCTTTAAGTTGATTATTTTCCATTAAAGCCAGTCCTAAATTATCTGTAGAAGTATCAATTCCTAAAATTAACATTCTTGATTCAACCTTTCTATCAATAAGCTGCTCATCTTTCCTTCACCCTGAACAGTTATTTTTCTTTGATTATTTGATAATTTTTTTATATTTATAAAAATAAAATCAGCCGGAATTAGAGATAAAGCAAGTTCCGGCCATTCTATAAAGATAACTGCATCTCTATTTAAATAGTCTTCAAATCCTATTTCTAATAATTCTTCACTTCTATCCAAACGATAAAGATCCATATGAATAATTTCTACCTGAGCCTGATATTCCTGAACCAGATTAAAAGTAGGACTTGTTACATCTCCTTGATATCCTAACGCAGCCACTGCAGCTTTAGTGATTAAAGTTTTACCTGTTCCGAGCTCTCCTTTTAATAGTATTAAAGCAGGAACATCAATCATTTCTGCTAATTTTTTGCCAAAAGCTGCAGTTTCAATTGGTGATTCTGTAATTGTTGAATAATTCTTATCCATCTATTTCCCCAGCTCCTCAGAGCGCTCAGCCGATTTTTGAACAGCTTTAATTACAGCTGATCTAAAAGTATTTTTTTCCAATTCTGCAACACCAGCAATCGTAGTTCCAGCAGGTGAACAAACCCTATCTTTTAACGCTGCCGGATGAGTGCCTGAGCTTAAAACCATCTCTGCACCACCTTTTACAGTTTGAGCTGCCAGCTTTAAAGCGGTGTTTCGATCAAGACCTTTTAAAACACCTGCATCAGCCAGAGCTTCTATAAAAATATATACAAAAGCTGGTCCACTACCACTGAGTCCAGTCACTGCATCCATATCACTTTCTTTGACTTCTGCAGTTTCACCGAAAGAATTAAATATTTTCTCGACAAAAGCCTTTTCATCTGCCTCAACCAAATTGGAATAATAAAGAACACTCATCCCTTCAGCAACCAGGGCTGGGGTATTTGGCATAACTCTAATGATTTTTGCATTAGTAGTAAAATATTGAGATATACTTCTCGTGTTTACACCAGCCGCAATTGAAATTATAACTTTAGAAGCAGCAGCATCTTTAATATCGTCTAATACAAATTCTATTATTTGTGGTTTAACTGCCAGAATGATATAATCTGCCTCCCTGACAGCTTTTTGATTATCAGTCGTAATAGTTATTTCTGAAAACTGATCCTCAAGCTTAAAATTAGAATCTGCAAATTTTTTATCTGCAGCTATAATCTGATCAGCATCAAGAATATTACTCTTTAATATCCCACTTAAAATAGCCTGCCCCATATTCCCCAGACCTATAATTGCTAATTTCATTTCTAGTGCCTCCTCAACTTATTCTCTAATCTGTCCATCACCCATGATAATATATTTAGTAGTAGTTAATTCTTTAAGCCCCATTGGACCTCTAGCATGAAGTTTCTGAGTACTAATTCCAGTTTCTGCTCCTAATCCAAATTGGCCCCCATCAGTAAAACGGGTCGAAGCATTTACATAAACTGCAGCTGCATCAATATCATCCAAAAATGCTCTAGCAGTTGTATAATTTTCAGTAACAATTGCTTCTGAATGTTTGGTCCCATATTGATAGATATGCTCTACAGCTTCTTCATAATTTTCTACAACTTTTACTGACATAATATAATCTAAATACTCGGTTGCATAATCTTCTTCCACAGCTTCCTTTACTTTAGGCACAATTTTTCTCGTCTTTTCACAGCCTCTTAACTCCACATCACTTTCTGCAAAAATCCTGGCCATTTCAGGCAAAAATTCTTCTGCAATTTCTTGATCAACTAAAAGACTTTCAGCTGCATTACAGACTGCTGGTCTAGAATATTTTGCATTAAAAGTTATTTTTTTAGCTTTAGTTAAATCTGCATCTTTGTTTACATAAACATGACAATTACCTACACCTGTTTCGATTACAGGTACTTTAGATTCGTTAACTACTTTTTGAATCAAAGCTGCTCCACCTCTAGGAATTAAAACATCTAAATAATCATTTAAAGTAAATAATATATCTACAGCTTTACGATCAGTTGTAGAAATTAGCTGTACAGCTTCTCTAGGGAGTCCAGCTTCTCGAAGTCCATCCTGAATAATATTAGTTAAAATTTGATTTGAATTAAAAGCATTTGAGCCACCACGTAAAATAACTGTATTTCCTGACTTTAAGCATAAACCAGCAACATCAACTGTTACATTTGGCCTCGCTTCGTAAATAATGCCTATTACACCTAAGGGAACTCTAATTTTGCCAATCTGCAGTCCATTAGGCCTTTTCCACATCTCAGGCACCTCACCAATCGGATCATCTTGAAAGGCCACATCTCGAAGTCCCTGGGCCATCCCTTCAATCCTTGCCTCTGTTAATTGAAGTCGATCTAATAAAGCACGACTCAAATCATTTTCTCTACCCTGCTGCATATCTTTTCCGTTGTTTTCTAATATTTCATCCTGTCTCTCAATCAGCTTATCAGCAATTAAATTTAGGGCTTTATTTTTTTCATTAGTGCCTGCTTTTGCAAGCTGTCGTGCTGCTTTTTTAGCTGCATCTGCCTGTGAAATTAATTCTTCTCTAATACTCATCTTTATCTCCTCCTATTACCATATTATCCCTGTGGATCACTTCGCTTTTATTAAAATACCCAAGAATATTTCCAATTTCATTTGAATGAGCACCTTTTATTTTTTCAATCTCATCAGAACTATAATTTACTATTCCTTTTCCAATATCTTGACTACCATCACTGATAGTTACCGGATCTCCACTGTTAAATTCTCCGGTTGAATTAACAATTCCTCCTGGCAGTAAGCTTTTTCCTCTTTTAATTAAAGCTTCAGCAGCTCCCTGATCTACTATTATTTTGCCCATTGGGGGCAGATTAAAATTTAGCCACTGTTTTCTTTTAGATAGTCTATCTTTTTTGGTTAAGAAAGTAGTACCTAAGTTAAATTTATTATTTTCGGCCATTTCTACTAAAAGAAGAAGTGAATTTTTATCCTTCCCAGGCCCAATGATCATTTGAACACCAGAATTCACAGCAATTTTAGCAGCCTCTATTTTTGTCTCCATACCACCTGTGCCAACTTTGCTGCCTTTACCACAGGCCATTTTCTCAATTTCTTCTGTTATATTTTCAACTTTTGAAATTAATTTCAAATTTTTATTTTCTGCTTTAGGATTCCCATTATAAAGACCAGGAACATCAGAAAGATTAACCAATAAATCAGCTTCTACCAAACCAGAAACTCTGGCTGCTAGGGTATCATTATCACCTACTTTAATCTCATTAGTAACTACTGTGTCATTTTCGTTAATTACCGGAATAACACCATAGTCAATTAAAGTTTTTAATGTATTAAAAGCATTTAAATAACGATTTCTATTTTCTAAATCACTTGAAGTTAATAAAATTTGCGCACCTTTGGCTCCATATTCTCTAAAAAATTTGTTATAAATACCAACTAAAAGCCCCTGACCAACAGCTGCACAAGCTTGCTGCTCCGGAATAGATGTTGGTTTTTTGGAATAACCAAGCTCACCCATACCAGCCGCCACAGCTCCAGAACTAACCAATATTATCTCTCTTCCCTGATTTTTTAAATCAATCAGCTGTCTGCTCAAAGCATCAATTTGACTAAAATTAAGTTTCCCATTTTGATTGCTTAATGTACTGCTGCCAACTTTAACTACAATTCGTTTAAATCTCATTATTTAACCATCCTGTCTTTAATAATAAAATAAAAAGTGTTTTGTTTATTATATCAAATTTAGTTAAATATAAAAAGGGAAATAACCTATGAGTTATTTCCCCTGCTTGGTAATTCATTATTTAATTTATTTAAATTATGCTAATTCTACTTTAAGTACTTTAGTTCCAGCTGTTACTTTTCCTTTTTTTACAACTTCTAAATTTTTAACTTTCTCCATATTAGTAATAATAACTGGAGTTGCAATAGATGGAGCATTTTCTTTAATAAAATCTAAATCTACTTCAATTAGAGGAGTACCTACCTCAACTTCATCACCGTTTTTAACTAATTTTTCAAATCCTTCTCCATCTAATTTTACAGTATCTATACCAATATGAACTAATACTTCTAGCCCTTTTTTGGTTTGTATCCCAACTGCATGACCTGTAGAAAAAATTTGTACAATTTCTCCAGCACATGGTGACTTAACAACATTTTCTTCAGGAGTGATAGCAAAACCATCTCCAAGCATTTTTTGAGCAAAAGCATCATCTGGTACCTGCTGCAAGTCAGTAACTTCTCCAGCAAATGGTGCAGCTAGATATTCTTCTTTTTTCTTAAAAATATTAAACATTAAATCTCCTCCTCTAATCTATTATAATACATTTTCTTTAGTTTTTACAGCTTAATTAAATAAAGACTGTTTTATTTACATTATATTTTTAATTTTATCTTTTAAAGCATCAGATTCTGGACCAAAAACTACCTGTACACTACTACCAGATTTCATTACTCCAGATGCTCCTAACTTTTTTAACTCTTTTTCGTCTACAACTGTATTATCTACAACTTCTAGCCTCAATCTTGTTATACAAGCATCTACACTTTCTAAGTTTTCAGCACCACCTAATGCAGCCAGAACATTTGCTGCTTTTTGATCTTTGCTTACATTTTTTGATGCTTCTTTTGCTGATTCTGTTTCTGTTTCTGATTCTTGAGCATCACTACCTCTTCCAGGAGTTTCAAAATCGAAAAGTGGAATGGTGAAATAGAAAACTGTAAAATATAAGACTGCCATTATAGGACCAACAACTAACCAGAACATCATTGGATTACCTAAATTAGATAAGCTTAAAACATAATCAATAGCACTAGCAGAGAAAGTGTAACCAATTCTAATACCAAAATAGTTAGTTAAAAGTCCGGAAATAAATCCACCTACTACATGAAATAAGTACAGTGGTGGTGCCACAAAGATAAATAAGAACTCAATCGGTTCTGTGATTCCAGTTAAGAAAGAAGTAATTGCAGCAGTAGTTAACATACCTGCAACTTTAACCTTGTTTTTAGCTCTTAAATACATTGCAAGACAGGCGGATGGTAGTGCAAATAACATTAGTGGAAATTCAGCTGCCATAAAACGACCTGCAGTTGGATCTCCAGCAAAAAATCTAGCTGTTTCTCCTCTTAAGACCTGACCTGCTTCTGTGGTGAAACGTCCAAATTCATATAAAAATGGTGGATAATAAACATGATGTAAACCAACAGGTATTAAAGCTCTCTTACCAGCAGCATATAAAGCTGGTCCAATCGATGAGTTCATTGCAAAACGTGCAAACTCATTAATTTGAATTTGAATTGGAGGCCAGATAAATGATAAAAGCACTCCTGCTAAAACAGAACTAGCCGCTGTTACTATAGGAACTAATCTTTTCCCAGCAAAAAAACCTAAGTATGGAGGCAGCTCAGTGCTGTGAAACTTTTTATACATCTGTGAAGCAATTATTCCTATAATAATACCACCAAAAACACCGGTATTAATTGCTTCAACATTGCCACCTGTTTTTTCAGAAATATTTATTATTCCTGCCATAACATCAAGTACCTTTGCATATACTGTAAAACCAACTCCAGCAGCCAGGGCAGCAACAGCATCTCCAGCAAAACCAATCGCTACACCCAGAGCAAAAATAAGAGGTAACTGCTCAAAAATAGCAATCCCACTGTTAAACATTACATCACCAACATCGTAAATTAAACCACTTTGTTCCTGCAGCAATCTACCAATTGCTACTAAAATACCAGCAGCAGGTAATACTGAAACTGGGGTCATTAAAGCCTTACCAACTTTTTGTAATTTCTTAAAACCTTTCATTTAAAAATTCCTCCCTTTTTATTATAATGATATTTATATAAAGATATATATAATAGAAAAAGCCGATTAGATAGAAAGTAATTCAAACTCATTCTATCTAACCGGCTTTTGCCTGATTTAACAGTAACACGCCAAATTAATATATTTATCTATATTTGATTTTATAATTCAAAATCTCTTTTCAATCTCTGAAGATGTAAGGCTAAATATCCTTTTTCTGCCTCAGGGACCTTAGAATTAAATTTATCTTCAATTATTTTTGCAAGTTTTTCTGCTATTTTAAAAGAAAAACTAAAGTTCTCTTTTATATTTTCTAAAAGCGGATTTGGATTGGAAGAATTTGTTTCAATTCTTTCAAGAGCAAAACGTAAATGATTTACTAAACGTGCATAATTTAAGCTCTCATAACTTAATTTTTGCCCCAGTTCAGCTTCCACTTCTGTTACCAATTCTTTAATTACTGAAGTGTTCTTTAAAGTTTTGGAAATTCCTTTTTCATTTCTAGCTCCATGAATGTGAAATGTTATAAATCCTATTTCACTTTCTGGAATTTCAATTTCAAATCGTTCTGATAACATTTGCACAGCTTTTTCTGCCAGCCTATATTCTTCGTTATAAAGAGTTCTTGTTTCTGCCAAAAAAGGATTTGCTACTTCAATACCATCCTGAATCCTTTTTAAGGAAAAAGCAATATGATCAGTAAGACCAATTCTAATATGTTGATTCAATTCTTCATCTAATTCTGAACTAACCATTGCTATTATTTCTTCAGTTACTCCAATCACCTTACTGTCAACCTCTTCTAATAACTGAATATAATTTTCTCTTTTTTCTCCTTCAATAGGAGAAAACTCTTTATCAATTTTAAGTTCTGATCTAAGAACCTTATCTCCTGCTCTGCGGGAAAATCCAATACCTTTACCAACAAAAATAAGTTCCCCTGCAGCAGAATTTTTTTCTGCCAGAATAACATTATTATTGAATATTTTTTTTACAACAAATTTTTCAGCTTCAGCCATATAAGCCTCCTCAAAAGAAATAAAAAATAAATATTGCTGGCAAAATAAATTTAAAATAATAAAATCCAGAAAAAGATATATAGCTTAATTAAAAATATCCCCCTCTAGATTATGCCTGATTTAACAGTTACACTCTGAAAATTATTCATTTCTTTTATAATAACAGTATTTATAAACTATTTCAAGTATTTTTGCAAATAAAAATTAGCTCTTAAGATATTAATAATATTCAGAAATATAGCTCAATCAAATCAAATGATTACCGTGCTTTACCTATTAATGGAAAGAGCCATTCGACGATAGCTATGTCTTCTACCTCTAATAGTTTTAGATAGGCTTAAAATATTTTCAGGTAAAGCTATACCCCCATAGCCTGCATCCCCAATATGCTGGATGTCTGCTCCGGCCATTTTACTCATCATAGCAATCTCTCTAATTGTCTCAGAATCAGAACTCTCTTGTGAAGTACCAATTGCAGTCAAAGCTAACTTGCCTCGATTATGAATTAACTTAATTATTTCTTTAAGTGAGTTTAAATCAATTCCAGGAACTGTACCAGGTGCAGGCAGAAGGATAATATCAGTACCAGCTGTTATTAAAGAATCGATATATTTAGCTGCTAAATACTCTTCATCTATTCCTGCCATATGCATTTTACCAGCAGTAATTATAATTTGATCCCCAAAATTTTTATCTGCAAGTTTAACAGACTCTATTATTGCCTGATTGCTGACACCAACAGATGGATTACCGGTAAAAGTAATCATATTAAAACCAGCCTCAACTGCTCTTTCAATATTTTTTAAAGTTGCCCTGCGGCCGGAACTTAATTTTATAAAATCATCTTTTAACTCATTATCTTTACTCACCGGCTCTAAATTGATTCCAAGTGGGCGGCCACATAATCTTTTTAATTCTTCTACTATTTCAACAGCATTTTCTTTTTCTATATTTTTAAATTGAGGCTGCTTAAGATCAAATAAGTTTAATAGTAAAATATCTGCTCCAAATGCTGCTGCTACTTCTGCATTACTTAAATCTTTAAACAAAGATTCTTTAGCTATTATCTCTGAGACAATAGTTCTTCCTTCTGATAATTTAATTGACTGCAGCAATTCTGATTTATTATAATTTAACAGTTCAGATGAAGTAGAACTTAAAATTCTTTTGACCATGATTTATCCCAACTTTCTATTTTGATTAATTTTTATAAACAAGAAGAAAGCCGGAGTTAAA
The DNA here is from genome assembly GCA_051746665.1 of Bacillota bacterium. Lineage (GTDB taxonomy): Bacteria > Bacillota > Halanaerobiia > Halanaerobiales > Halanaerobiaceae > Halanaerobium. Next base: position 29,263 of record JBNJFG010000008.1, on the reverse strand, counting down.
ACCCCGGCTGCTTATTTAACTTATAAAACAAATAATTTCTTGTTATTCTTGCTGCATTATTTTCAATTCCTTCTTTATATCATCAGCAATCATTTCAGCTTTAGTTCCAACTACAACCTGGGCATTATTTTTATTCGCGGTCAAAACTCCAGTTGCTCCAAGATTTTTAAGTGTTTTTTCATCAATCTTAGCTGTATCTTCAAGTTCAAGCCGCAATCTAGTAATACAGGACTCTACGCTTTTAATATTATCCTTACCACCAAGTGCTTCAATATAAGCCTTTGGCTTATTTTTGCCAGCACTGCGGTTTGCTGATGAATCCTGTTTTTTCTGCTGTGATTCAGGCATTACGCTATGATCAGATCCAGCCGATTCATCATCCAAACGACCTGGAGTTGGAATATTAAATTTTTGAATAGCAAAGCGGAATAAGAAATAATAAATTGCAAAAAATGCAATTCCCAGCGGAATAATCATTATCGGTCGGGTTCCAAGTCCATAGTTTAAGAAGTAATCAATTGCACCAGCAGAAAAACCAAAACCATGCTGAATTCCCAAAATATAAGTTGCTACTAATGATAAACCAGTCAAAATTGCGTGAATAACATATAATACTGGTGCTAAGAACATAAATGCAAATTCAATTGGTTCTGTAATCCCAGTCAAGAAAGAGGTTAATCCAACACTTAAAAAGATACCGGAAACTGCTGCTTTATTTTCAGGTTTAGCAGCATGGTACATTGCTAGCGCGGCAGCTGGTAAACCAAACATCATCATCGGGAAAAAGCCTGACATGAAAAATCCCGCAGATGGATCGCCAGCAAAGAAACGCGAAAGGTCACCAGTTACAACTTCTCCAGCAGCAGTTGTGAACTCACCAAATACAAACCAGATAAAACTATTAAGAACATGATGAAGACCAAGTGGAATTAATAGACGATTTAAAACTCCATAGACAAATACTCCTACTGCACCTGCATCAATTATCCATTGACCTGCAATTTGAATAGCATCCTGAATTGGGGGCCAGATAAAACCAAATAACCCTGCTAAAACAACAGCTGCAGCACCAGTTACAATTGGTACAAAACGACGGCCACCAAAAAATCCCAAGAAATCTGGTAATTGAATATCATGATAGCGATTATAAAGTGCTCCGGCTGTTAAACCACCGATAATTCCAGCCAATACTCCCATATTAATATCTGAATTAATTGCCTGAGTTCCATTTGTAATCACCAGATAACCTACTGCACCTGCTAAACCTGCAGATCCCGAGCTGTCATGAGCTATCCCAACTGCAACACCAATACCAAATAATAAAGCCAAATTATCAAAAATTGCAGAACCAGCAGCCATTACAAAAGGAATGTCAAAAACATCACCAGCACCCAGTCTGAGTAAAAGAGCAGCCGCAGGTAAAACGGCGATCGGAAGCATCAATGATTTACCTATACGCTGTAATTGAGAAAATACTTTTTTCAATTAAATCACCTTCCCTGTTTTTTTAGAATTAAATTCAGATATTCTGATGGCCTATTGCTACTTTTTAAATATAAACCCTTGAATATATAATATTATGAATATTAAGTCTACATTTAATTATACTTAATTTAAGTTTTTTTGTCAAGATAAGCTATAATATCCAGTGTTTTCTATCATAAATCAAAAAAACCGTCCTGATAAAATTTACTCAGAACGGTTTTTGATAATCTTAATTTATTATTGGTATTATTTCTTTAATTTTTAGGTCTTGCTTTATATTTTGTGTGTAAAAGGTGATGTGATTCTCCACCTAACGGTTCACCTAAAAATTCTTCATATAATTTGAGGATTTGAGGATTTTCATGTGATTTTCTAATCTTACTTGCATTATCAATATTTGCTAATGCTTCGCCTCGTTTATCCTTCTTTTCATCTGTAGCTGGACGTGGCTGACCACCACCACCAACACAACCATGAGGACAGGCCATAATTTCAATGAAATCTAAATCACATTCTCCTGTTCTTACTTTTTCTAAAAGTTTCTGAGCATTACTGAAACCATTTGCAATACCTACTTTTATGAGTCGATCTCCAATCCTGACCTCAGCCTTATTAATTCCTCTAAAACCTAAATTAAGTCTTTCTAAAGGCTCACCAGTTAATTTTTCTTTTACTGATCTAACAGCAGCCTCTGCAACTCCACCAGTCGTACCGAAAATAGAACCGGCACCAGTTGAAACTCCCATCAATTCATCAAAATCTTCATCTGGAAGAGAAGTGAAATCAATACCCATCTCTTTGATCATTCTGGCAAATTCTCTAGTAGTTAAAACTGCATCTGTATCTTTAAAATCAGATCCATTAATTTCTTCTCTATCTTTTTCAAACTTTTTAGCTGTACAGGGCATTATTGCCACTGTATATATTTTTGCTGGATCAACACCCGTTTGATCTGGATAATAAGTTTTACTTAAAGCAGAAAACATCTGCATTGGTGATTTTGCGGATGATAAATGTTTAAGTAGATCTGGGAAATTATGTTCAGCACCTTTTACCCAACCTGGACAGCAGGAAGTAATATGTGGTAATTCTCCCTCTCCATTTAATTTCTTTAAGAATTCACTACCTTCTTCTAAAATAGTCAGATCAGCTGCAAAATCAGTTGAGAATACCTTATCAAAACCAAACCTTCTTAATGCTGCAACCATTTTACCAGTAACAATTGTTCCAGTTTCCATTCCAAATTCTTCTCCTAATGTAGCCTGGATAGAAGGAGCGGTTTGAACTAAAACATGTTTATCATCATCTTCAAGAGCAGCCCAAACTTTATCTATTTCACTAAATTCAGTAATTGCTCCAACCGGACATACTGTTGCACACTGGCCACAGTTAACACAGTTAATTTCTGCCTGAGGTAAATCAAAGGCAGTAGTTACTATTGAATTAAAACCTCGATCAGTAAACTGCAGAGCAGAAACCCCTTGAACTTCTTCACAAATTCTTACACAGCGGCCACAGAGAATACATTTATTTGGATCTCTCTTTAAAGCTGGTCCTACTGTATCTAGTTCATATTCACTTTGCTCACCCGCAAATTTTGCTACATCTTCAGATTTAATTCCTAACTTATATGTTAAATCCTGAAGTTCACAATTACCATTACGGTCACACCCAAGACAATCATTAGGGTGATTTGCAAGCAGTAATTCTACATTTCTTCTTCTTGCTTTTCTAGCCTTCATGCTTCTAGTATTAATTGACATTCCATCCCTAACCGGTGTAGCACAGGAAGCAAGTAAGTTTCCGCTTTCTTCATCTTCAACCACACAAACTCTACAGGCACCATGCAGACTTAAATCAGGATGATAACATAAAATAGGAATATCCACACCAATCTTTTTCGCTGCTTCTAATAAAGTACTATCTTCTTCAACTTCTACAATCTGTTCATCTATTGTAAGTTTAACTTTGCTCATTAATTTCCCTCCTATTATAAGAGTTTATCCCTGTGAAATTGCATCTACAGGACATTCTGGTTCACAAGCTCCACAGGCAATACAAACATCAGGATCTATTGTAAATGGACTCTTTATTTCTCCACTAATTGCATCTACAGGACATACTTTAGCACATTTACTACAACCAATACAGGCTTCTTCATCAATGACATAGGCACCAGCTAAATCAGTACAAGCACCAGCTGGACAGTTATGATCATGGATATGAGCTTCATATTCATCACGGAAATATCTAATTGTACTTATTACTGGATTAGGAGCTGACTGTCCTAGACCACAAAGAGAAGTGCTTTTAATATGTTCTCCTAATTCTAACAATAATTCAATATCGCCGTCTTTACCTTCACCTTCAGTAATTCTAGTTAGTATTTCTAACATTCTTTTTGTTCCTTCACGGCAGGGTGTACATTTACCACAGGATTCGCTCTGAGTAAAATTTAAGAAGAATTTAGCTACATCTACCATACATGAATCTTCATCCATAACAACCATACCTCCGGAACCCATCATAGTTCCAGCATCAAGTAAGGAATCATAATCAATTGGAAGATCTAAATAATCTTCTGGCAGACATCCACCTGATGGCCCACCTGTTTGAACAGCTTTGAATTTTTTGCCGTCTCCTAAGCCACCACCAATTTCGAAAATAACTTCATTTAGTGTTGTACCCATTGGTACTTCAACTAAACCAGTATTATTGATTTTTCCAGTTAAAGCAAAAACTTTTGTACCTGAACTTCCTTCTGTACCAATAGCTGAAAAGTTATCTGCACCCTCAGTGATAATATAGGGAATATTTGCATATGTCTCTACATTATTTATATTGGTAGGCTTGCCCCATAAACCTCTAACTGCTGGATAAGGGGGTCTTGGTGTAGGCATACCTCTTTTACCTTCAATAGAGTTCATTAAAGCAGTTTCCTCACCACATACAAAAGCTCCAGCTCCTTTTTTAATATGTAGTTTAAAATTAAAGCCACTGCTGAAAATATCTTCACCTAATAAACCATATTCTTCAGCATCTTCTATAGCTTTTTGCAGACGTTTAATTGCAAGTGGATATTCTGCTCTAACATAAACATATCCTTCATCAGCTCCAATAGCATAGGCGCCAACAAGCATACCTTCTATTATTCTATGTGGATCTCCTTCTAAAATACTGCGGTCCATAAATGCACCGGGGTCTCCCTCATCAGCATTACAGATCAAATATTTTTTATCACTTTCAGAGTTTTTAGCAAACTGCCATTTTAATCCTGTAGGAAAACCCCCTCCACCACGACCGCGAAGACCAGAATCTTTTACAGTATCAACTACTTCCTGGGGTTCCATTTCACTTAAAGCTTTACCAGCTGCTTCATATCCTCCCAGAGCAATATATTCATCTATATCTTCCGGATCAATTTGGCCACAGTTGGCTAAAGCAATCCGCTGCTGTTTTTTATAAAAAGCAATATCCTGATAAGATGGAATGTTTTCTTCAGTCATTGGTTCTGTAAATAGTAATCTTTCTACAGTTCTTCCTTTTAGTAGATGCTCTTCTACAATCTCTGCTACGTCATCTGACTCCAGCTCACAGTAAAATACTCCTTCTGGATAAACAATCATTATTGGACCTTTTTCACAAAATCCATGACATCCAGTTTCTACAATTTTTATTTCATTACTTAAATCATTTGCAGCTAATTCCTCTTCTAAAGACTCTTTTATGGTCTTAGCTCCAGATGATACACATCCTGTTCCTGTACAAATTAATACATGGGAACGATAAATAGTATCCTTCATTTACAAGTGCCTCCTTTATTATTGTTATTAATGTCTGGCGATTACTAAATCTGTAACTACGTTACCATTAACTACATGCTCTGAAATTATTTTTTGGACATCAGCTTTACTTAAGTTTCCATAAGTAATTTTTTCTTTACCAGGAAGTTTAACATCAATTAACGGTTCTTTTTCACACATACCAATACATCCTGTTTGAGTAACTCTAACATCCAAGTCACGTTTTTCAACTTCTGCTAATACAGCTTTTAAAATATCTCTAGCACCTGCTGCAATACCACAGGTTCCCATTCCTACAATTATTTCAGCTCTTGTTCCCTGATCACGCTTTTTCATTTCCTTCTGGACTTTATTTCTAAGTTCTTTTAATTCGCTTAAAGATTTCATTAAAAAGCTTCACCTCCGCGTATTTCTTTCAAATTTTCTCCAATATATTCTCTAATCCAGGCAGTAACCTGTCTAGACTGAATAGATACATCATCTAATTCAGATTTAATTTTTCTGCTGTCAAAACTAAAAGTTTTATCGTTATATTGATGCTGATAAACTATATCTACTTCTTCTCCATTTGTAGCTATAAAATTACTTAAAGTAGTTGTAATATCACCCAGTGGTGCTCGGTCAATATGATTATATTCAAAATCTACTTCAACCTTTGTTCCTTCACCAATTTTTGATTGTATATCTAAATCTCCACCACAACTTTCAGCGGCTGATTTAAATAAAGAAATACCAAGACCTACATCTCTAGTTGTTCTTGAAGTTATAAAGGGATCAGTAATTTTCTTTAATTTTTCTTTGCTGATTCCACTGCCATTATCTTCAATAATGATTTTGAGTAGATCAGAATCAGGCATTTCAATAATTTCTATTTTAATCAAATCAGAATTTGCTCGTCGAGAATTTTCAATAATATCTAAGATATGAAGAGATAGTTCTCTCATTTTACTGATACTGTGCCATGATTTCTGGAATTTTTTCTGGAGTTAATCGTCCATGAGTATCATCATTAACCATAATTACTGGAGCCAGACCACAAGCACCAATACAGGCTACTGATTCAAGTGTAAATTCTAAATCATCAGTTGTTTCTCCGGCGTCAATGCCCAATTCGTCTTTAATTGCATCTAGAATTGCGCCTCCACCACGAACATGGCAGGCTGTTCCCATACAAACTCTAATTATATTATTACCTCTTGGTTCCTGGTGAAATTGACTGTAAAATGTAACAACTCCATAAACCTGACTCAGAGATAGGTTTAAGCCCAGTGCTATTTCTTTCATTACTTCTTCAGGTAAATAACCATACTCTTCCTGTGCTTCCTGTAAAACAGGAATTAAATATCTTTCTTTTTTTTCATATCTTGATAAAATTTCTTGTAACGGTTTTAAATATTCCTCTAGTTTTTCCTTTGTCATTTCTGCCATCAATAATTACCTCCTTGAAAATTATGTTTTAATAAGTTCAATTTTTCTACCTTCTTTTTTTTCTACAGCTTTTTTAAATTCTGAAAAAGAAAAATTTTCAACTATAAGATTTTGGTATGCTTTAATTTCTTTAAGATAATGACTATCAGAGTTCTGCATAAACTGAAATTTTTCAAACTGTGGAAATTTTTTTAAAATAGCTTCTGGATTAGTATTTTTTGATATCTCAACTGTAATAAAATTAAGCTCTGGCGGCATAAATCCTAATTGAGAAATAATACTATGTTTTCTATCCAAATGAGAAGGTACAACTAAACCACCTAATTTTTTAACTTCCCTCACACATTTTTCTAAGCTTAAATCCACAGAAGCTGCCAGCAGATGTTTTATTTTCGATTGATAATCATCATTATAATCACATTTAATTTGAGGTCCAAAAAAATCTTCATCATTTTCTTGATCAGAAAGATTGTTATATATAATTTCCTGCCATTTTAAGAGACTTTTTATATCAGGAAAATAACATAAAATATGAATTTCTTCTTTTGTTTCAGTCTCCATTGCAGGAATAATTTCCAAATTGCTTTGTTTAGCAAAATACTGAAAAACTTCTACATTTTCAGCACTATTATGATCTGTCAGAGCTAATACATCTATTTCTTCTTTTTTTGCTTTTCTTATTATCTCAGCCGGGGTCATTAATAAATCACCACAGGGAGATAAAACAGAATGAAGATGAAGATCAGCTTTTAATTTAATCATTTATATTTTGCTTTCACAAAATTTACAGGCCAGAGAATAGCTTTTGTTTTTTGTTTTTAAAAGATTAACTCCTTTTTGACAGGCCCTTTGCACAGCATTTTTTTCATATTCAAAATCTTCCACCAGTATAACAGCAGAAAGTTCAACTAATAAAGCTACTGCAACAACATTTTGGTGACCCTGAACTGTTAACCATAGATTATCTTTTTCTGCTCTTGCCATAACATTACTTAATAAATCACCAATATAAACACCATCAATTTCTTTTTCTAAATTCGGCCCAGCAACTATTTCAAGATCAAATAAATCTACCAACTCTTTAACTGTCATTTGTATCCTCCTTTTTAGATCCCATCACAGGTGGAAGCTCATTTGCCAGATTTGAGAGATTATCTGCCATTTCACCTAACTGCTGTCTTAACATAAAAATACAGTCAGATCTGTTAGCGCGTCCATTGACAATATCTTCAGCAAATGTTTTACAGTCTGGAGCTCCACAAGCTGCACAATCTAAACCAGGTAAAAGTCCAATTTCTTTCTGCAGCTGTTCCAATTTTTCCATAGCTTTTTTAAAATCTTCATCAAGTTTAGAAAGATTATCAGCAGTGATTTTATCTGGGAGAGCAAAGTTATAAAAATCATCATCAGTTTTATTTAGATCCAATTTTACACTTTGAGAAATTTCCTTAATCTTTTTTATTCGCTGTTCTAAATTGAATTTTGCTTGAAAAGGATTAATAACATTCAATACTCCACCTATACAGCCATCAATACAGGAAGTTAATTCAAAATATTTAATTGAATCTGCTATATTATTTCTTTCGATTTCGTTTAATAATTTTTTCACTTCTCTAATTCCTGATACACTTAAAGTACTTATATCCTGCCATGATTTTAAGATGTTTTGTTCTCCACCTTCACTTCCCCAGATTGTAGCCAGAGTTATTAATTCATTTTTTTCTTCATCAATTTCAATATCTGACAGCGAATTATAAATTTTTTTGTATATGTTTTCAACTCCTATTGCTCCAGTTAAAAAACTTTCTTTTTGGCCGATAGCTCTTTCTACTGTGGTTAATTTAGCAGGACATGGAGTCAAAAAGAAAATATCTGCTTTTATATTTTTTTCTTCTTTAAATTTTTTTTCGAGTCTTTCGGCTATCAATTCTACTGGAGATTTTAGAGGTATTAACATTTCAATTAACTCGGGGAATTGCAGTTTAATTAACCTTACAATTACTGGACAGGAAGTAGAGATGTAACTGCCAGAATTTTCATTTAAAAAATCAAGTGTTTTACGCGATAAAGCAGCAGCTGCATCTGCTACATCAAATACAGCTTTAAAACCTAAGTTTAAAATTGCTTTTTTTATTTTTTGTGCAGATATATTTTTATTAAATTGGCTGTAAAAACTTGGAGGTATTAATAAAATGGGATATTTAGATTCAACAATATCTTTTAGCTCATCTGTTTTAGTATATTTAGCATGATACTCGCAAGCCCTTATACATTCTGCACAATCTATGCATAAATCTTCTTTGATCCAGGCTTTTCCATGATGGACTCGTATTGCTTTTGTTGGACAACCTTTAACACAGTTTGTACATCCCTCACACTTTTCTTCTTTTAAAAGCACAGAATGTTTTTTGGTCATCATTAACCTCCTGCAAAATTTATCAACATTAATCTACTAGTTTTATTTTTACTTTTATATGTGTTCCATTTTCTGAAGAAGATTTTACATCAATTTGATCTGCATGTCTTTTAACATTGACCAGACCCATTCCAGCTCCAAAACCCATTTCACGAATTTCATTACTAGCAGTAGAAAAACCTGCTGTAAAAGCTTTATCTAGATCTTCTATACCAGGTCCTTTATCATCAACCCTTATTTCAAGTTCATCTTCAGAAATAAAAGCAGTGATTTCTCCTCCCAGAGAGTGAATTACAACATTCATTTCTAGTTCATAGGTAATAATTGCTGTCTGACGAACAATTTTTGATGGAACTCCTAATTTGCGCAAAATATTTTTCAAATTGCTGGAGGCTTCTCCTCCACTTTGAAAATCAAAGCTCTCAATTTCTTTACTTAATATTTGCTGTTTTTGCAAAGAATAAATCAACTCCTAAAAAATTATTTGGAGGTTTCTTCTATATAATTCATCTCTTCAGGTCCAATTCCATTTTTATATAAAATACCACAAGCTTCAAATAAAGGTTTCTCTGTAGAATAAAGACAAATATTTAATTGATTTGCTAAAGATATTGTCTCAATTTGAGGTTGTTTCCCTCTAACAAATACAATTACTTTAATTTCAACCATCTCTGCTGTGCGAACAACCTGAGGATTTGTTAAGCCAGTAAGCAGCAGTGTTTTTTCATTTGAAAAAGCAAGTACATCACTCATTAAATCTGCTCCACAGGCATTTTTTATCTCAAGATCTTCTCCACAGGCATTTTCAATCTCATGGTCATCGATTATTCCACAATCTTCAAAAATAGTTTCTGTTTTTAGAAGAGCTTTCATAGTTTTAAGTTTCATTTTTAACCTCCACACTTAATAATAACTTATTTTTTCTATTTTTGCAATCTGTTAAATATTTCCACAAATAGAATATAGTGATAAAATTCACTTAACCCAATAAAAAATTATATAATAAAAGTATATGATATTATTTTCACACTGTCAAGAAAAGAAATCTCTTGTTACTAAAATAATATTTTCTATAAATCTATTAAACCTAAACTGATTTCTAATGATTGATTAATATCCTCAATTACATCTTCACCTAAATGTGCTATATGACGCTGTAATCTTTTTTTGTCTAATGTTCTGATTTGTTCTAATAAAACAACTGAATCTTTATCTAAATTAGTATACCCAGCAGGTATTTCAACATGAGTGGGTAATTTAGCTTTATTAATTCTAGAAGTAATTGCTGCAACAATGACGGTAGGACTATATTTATTACCAATATCATTTTGGATAACAAGAACTGGCCTTACACCACCCTGTTCAGATCCTACAACTGGATTTAAATTTGCGTAAAAAACATCACCCCTTTTTACTTTCAATTTTTTCACACTCCACCAGTCTTTGCTCATAACATAAATAAGAATAACACTCACTTGATAATCCTTCATCAGCTAACTGCTGATTAAGACCGGCCATTTTTTTATATCCATCACGCAGATGATTACGAACTTCTTCTTTTTTAATTTCTTTTAAATAAAATTTTATTGCCTGATTCAAAAAATTATTTTGTTTTTGGTTATTATTTTTACAATATTGCTCCATTTCTTCCAATAAACATTCTGGAAGTTCAATGCTAAGTTTTCTTCTTTTTGTCAACAGACCCACCTCCACTGTTTGTAGACTGTCTTTATTATATCATTTACTTTGAAATATTCAATAAAATTATTTTTATTCTTTAAAAGAAGAAAAAAAGATGAGACTAATTAGCCCCATCCTTAAGTAGAGAAAGATTTTGAATAAGATCATCATTTACTGCAGACATTTTTTCATAGCCTCTGACCATTCTTCTGGCAATTTCTTCTTTTTCGCTTTTACTAAAATTTTTCTTGCGGCGCAGCCTCTCCACTTTTTGACCACCTCATTATAAAATGATTTTCAAACAATTTCAGACAATATAATTATATCTCAAATACTATCAAGTGTCAATTTAAATATCACTCAAGATTGCTGATATTACAGGATTTAGTTTAATTTTTATAGCTTTGTAAAACTATCCAATTAAATATAATATTTGGATTTGATTTATTTAATTATAATTAATAAGAACTACAGTTTATAATAAAGACCACTTTGTTTAATGTATTTTATAAGTTTAGCATAGGCATCATTTTTAGAAATTGTAGTACTATCACCTATAAAAATCATTTTTCTTTTTGCTCTAGTCAAAGCTACATTTAGACGGCGAAGATCTCTTAAAAACCCTATATTATTATCATCATTACTTCTAACAGCAGAAAAGATAATCATATCTTTTTCTCTTCCTTGAAAAGCATCAACTGTGTCTATTTCTACATCTTTAAATTTATTATGCTGATTAATTAAATCTACCTGATCTTTATAAGCAGCAATTACAGCAATATTATTTTCAGTTAATGAAGATTTTATTGCTCTATCAAGTATATCCAACACAATCTCTGATTCTACTGGATTATCATAAGAATTAGAACCCTCAAAAGATCTTTCATTAGCTCTCATTTCTTTAGTATCCAAAAACACAAGTGGATATTCTGATTTTAAGGACTTAGCTGTAAAACAATTATCTTCTTCTATTTCAAGACCAAGATCACTTAACTTTTGATCAGCTGCAGATTCAGCTGCTTTTAAACTATTATCATAAAAATAGATGCTAGAAAAACCCATAATCTCTCTATTCATTCTATATTGAATTTCAAGTAAAGAACTCAAATCTGTTTGATAAGTTTCAATTAATTTTTCAAATAATGAAATACTTAAACCTTTTTCAGCAGCTTCTTGATTGACTACTGTTGGCGGCAGCTGCTTATGATCGCCAATTAATATCGTTTTATTAGACTTTAAATAAGGAATTAAAGCTGCAGGTTGAGTTGCTTGTGTGGCCTCATCAATCACACTTAAATCAAATGTTCTATTCTGCAAAAGTTCAGATCCTGCTGTGATATTAGTTGTACATATAATATCAGCTTCATCAAGCAATTCTTCTACTGCTTTATTTTCCAGTCTTTCAATTTCTTTAAAATATTTATCTATTTTTTCTTGAAGTTCCAGCCAAACTGCCATTTCTTCAATAACTTCTGGACTAATGCCTCTAACATGATGTTCTAAATCTTTTTCTGCATAATTTTTTATTTCTTGATCAGAAAGTCCTCTTCTGTATTTACCTCCAGGATAAATATATGATTCCTGTTTATTAATTAAATCTGAAACTTCATCTCTTAATTTTTCTGCTTCAAGATAATCTTGATGTTCCAGTACAATTTCATCTAAAGTGTGCTCTCTTAATTTTTCATTAACTCTTATTGGATGACCAATCCTAATTACATTAAGGCCCTTTTCGGCCAGCAGTTCTAATAAATTATCAACTGCAGTATTCGAATCTGCTGCTGCCAGCACTTTATCTCCTTTTTCGACTGCTTTGCTGATTAATTCAACCGCTGTTACAGTTTTACCAGTTCCCGGAGGTCCCTGAATTAAATATATATCTTCAGCAGCCAGTGCATTTTCTACTGCTTTAATTTGAGATTCATTTAAATATTCTAGTTCTAAATCTAAACTATCGCTTATTTCAGCTTTTTTTCTACCAAGCAAAATATCTCTTTTCCTTTTCTGCATTTCACTTTCAGGATGCTTAATTTTTTCTAAAGCAGAAAACATCCTTTGGAAACTAGTATCATTAACAAATAAATCAAGTCTGACTCCTTTATTATATATAAACTCAGGTGGATAGCTTTCAAATGCAACTGTAATAGAATAAGCAGTTTTTTCAACTACTGTTCCTGTAGGATTGTTAGGATGTAATGGTTTATTTAAACTAATCATGACTAAATCACCAGGAGTAATCTGAGTTTCTGCTAATTTTTCACCTTTATACTTTGAAGTGAATTTAACTAAAGGTCGATGACCAAATGTATTCCCGTTATCCTTGCCATGCAGATTTAATAAAGTTCTTCCTTTAGCCTGTCGTTCTCTTGGGGATAAATATTTAATCTCTAATTTATGTCTATCAATCTCTTCCTGCCTTTCTAATTCAACCAGTCCCTGAAATTTATTGAAATAATTAATAATATCTTTATCAATTAAATCATCTGGATCTTTAGCTTCTACATGGACCTGAACTCCACCAATCTGATTGTTATCCATTGCTTCTATAATCTTAGCAGCTGATTCCCAATTAACTTCCACTTCCGCTTTTTTTCTTTTTTTATCTATATTAATTTTACCAATATCGTCGCTTCCTGTCCCAGCTTCATTTATAAAAGCACCCACTATATCACCTGGGCCAATACTTTTATCTATTTCTGTAATAACTAAAGTAACCATAATGACACCTCCAGTTCTATCTTTTTTTATTTTCTGGATCTTTAAATACCCTGGTACCTACTGTATTTTTTTGTCCTTGATATTTTCCACAATAAGGATTGTCTGCTTCATTATCCATTGAGGCAAATACAAGCTGACAGATTCTACGATCTGATTCTAATTTAATTGGTAATCTATTTGCATTATATAACTCTAAGGTTATTTGTCCTTCAAAACCTGGATCAACCCAGCCAGCATTCTGTATAAAAAGTCCCATCCTACCAATAGAGCTTCTCCCCTCTACAAAAGCAGTTAAATTATCTGGCAGCTTAATATATTCTTTTGTTGTAGCCAGCAAAAATGAGTGAGGAGGAATAATAATTTCAGAACCCCTTACCTCTTCGTAGTTAACCTGATCATTTAAAGTCATAAAAGGTAAAGAATTCTCATCTACCTTTAAAAAATCATCACCAAGTCTCATATCAACTGAAGCCGGTTGAATTTGCAAATCGTCTATAGGATCTATTATAAGTTCTTTATTTGCTAACATCTTTTTAATTGTATTATCTGATAATATCATTGTTTGCTCCTTCAAATTATTTTATTGTATATAAAATTTAATTAAATTCTTTCCAAACTCTTGCTAGATTTTTAATAATATCACCTGCAATTAAGGAAAAATCACTCTCTGCTTCTGCAGCATATTCTCCTGCTTTACCATGAATATATACTGCTAAAGCTGCAGCTTCAAAACTTTTCATATTTTGTGCTTTTAGAGAGGATACTATACCTGTTAGTACATCACCACTGCCTGCTGTTGCCATTCCATTAGAGCCGCTGCTGTTAATATATGTTCTTCCATCTGAAGCAGCAGTAATCGTTGCAGCACCCTTTAAAATTAAGGTGAGCTTATTTTCTTTAGCAAAATCTCTTGCAATTTTAATTCGATCATCATTAATTTCTTTAATAGTTAGTCCTGTTAATCTGGACATTTCTCCCGGATGAGGAGTTAATATGAGTTCTCCTGAATAATTTTTTAATAGATCTAAATCATTAATTGAATTGATAGCATCTGCATCCATAATCAGAGGAATATTTAGTTTTTCTAAAATATTCTTAATTGTGCTCTGCACTGATGATGTTGTTCCTAAGCCGGGCCCAACAGCCAATAAATCAACTTTTTTTGAAAATTGCTTAATCTTCTCAAATGAACTTTCAGCAATTATCCCATTTTTTGAAGGAAGCGAAATACCTACTAATTCATCTAATTGGCTTGTAGTAAGAGCTTCAATTTCCTCTGCAATTAATAAATAAACTAGTCCTGAACCGCTCTTTAAAGCAGCTTTAGTTGTTAAAAGAGGTGCACCTGTCATTCCTTTAGAGCCTGCCAAAACAGCTATTTTACCAAAATCACCTTTATGACCATAATTTTTTCTTTTAGGCATTAACTTTTCTGCTTCTTGATCATTAAAAACTTTCAAACCATCACCATTATTTTTAATAGTTTCTTCCTGAATCCCAATATTTATAACCTTAATATTTCCCGCAAAATCTCTGCCTGGATATAAAAGTAATCCTCTTTTATAAGCAGCCATCGTCGCAGTATAATCAGCTTTTAAAGCATCACCTGCAGTACTTCCTGTTTTCCCTATAATTCCTGAAGGAATATCTACTGCAAGAGTCAATGGTTGCTCAGTCAATTTTTGATTAATCAAATTAATTATTTTTTTTATATTTCCTCTGAGCTCACCAGTAATTCCTGTTCCTAAAAGAGAATCTATAATTAAGTCACTCTCACTAATTATATTCAAAAATTCTATTTCTTTTAAATCTTCAAATTGATAATATTTAACTTTATTCAGAGCTGCAAGTTCAAAATTCTTTTCATTAACTCCTTTTAATTCATCTTTGTCTGAACTCAAGATTATTTGAGTTTGATAGCCCAAATTTTTTAAAATACGAGCCGCAGCCAATCCATCTCCACCATTATTACCTTTACCTACTAATACACTAATTTTTACTGCTTTTTTTTCTTTAAAATATACTTTTTCTTCTATAATTTCTAATGCTAAATTTGCTGTACCAGAGGCAGCAGCCTCCATTAATAAAATTTCCGGATAACCAGATTCTATTGTTTCTTGATCACATTTTGTCATCATTGCTGGAGTTAAAACTTCCATTTATTTTTCTCCTTCCATAATGATCTGAGCAATACTATACTCTTTTTCATGAGAAATAGAAATAAAAATAGAAGTCACTTTAAGCTCTTCAGCCTTTTGTGCCGTTTTATTAAATAATAAAACTTCAGGCTTACCAAGCTCATTATTTGCAATTTCAATTTCCTGCCAGCTATTATTTCTCATCCCTGTCCCTAAAGCTTTCAAAACAGCTTCTTTAGCTGCAAAACGAGCAGCAAAAGATGCAATAGAGTTTTTTTTAGCCTGACAATATTCAATTTCTATTTCCGTATAAATTTTTTTTAAAAAATGTTCCCCATACTCATTTATTAATCTTTCAATTCTTTTATTTTGAACTATATCTACTCCAGTTCCAATTATCATATTTTTCCTTTCTACTACTTCCTAATAATCTTTAATTTGTTCTACTTTATAATTATATTAAAATTATTGCCTAAATGCAAAAAACCGAGCCTAATAAAAGGCTCGGTTTAATCTAAGATATTCAAATTGTTAAGCTTTATTCTACTGTTACACTTTTAGCAAGATTTCTTGGTTGATCAATATCTTCACCACAGTTTAAAGCGGTATAATATGCTAAAAGCTGTAAAGGTATAATTGCAAGCAAACCTGCAAAATCACGATTTAAAACTGGTAGTTCTATTAAATGATCTACACTATCAGCTTCAAATTTTTGATTTTCTTCGGTAATTAAGAGAGTCTCAGCACCTCTGGCCTTAACTTCTTTTAAATTACTGAAAAGTTTTGCAAAAATATTGGCTCTACTGCCAAGGGCAACTACCGGCACATTTTCTTCGATTAGAGCAAGAGTACCGTGTTTTAATTCTCCTGCAGGATAAGCTTCTGCATGAATATATGAAATTTCTTTTAATTTTAAAGCTCCCTCTAATGCTAAGGTATAATCAGTATTACGACCAATAAAGAAAATATTTTCTTTCTGAGCATATTTATTGGCTATACTTTTAATTTGTTCTTTGCTCTGCTGACTCAGTTTTCTTATCATCTCTGGCAGTTTAATTAAGTCAGAAGTATATTCGAGTACAACTTCATCACTAATATCAACACGCTGTCTCATACCATCAATCAATAAAATATAAAAAGCTGCTACCATATTAGTATAAGCTTTAGTTGAAGCAACAGCAATTTCCGGGCCAGCTTTTAGATAAATTACCATATCAGATTCTCTAGCAATACTGCTGTCTCTGGAATTAGTTAGAGCGAGCACTGATGCTCCTTTACTTCTAGCTAATCTTAAAGCAGCAAGAGTATCTGCTGTTTCTCCTGATTGACTGACAACGATCATTAAGGTCCTGTCATTAACAATTGGGTTTCGATAACGATATTCACTTGCAACCTCTACCTCAACTGGAATTCTTAATTTATCTTCAAGTAAATATTTAGCCAGTGCTCCAGAATGATAAGCTGTACCACAGGCAACAATATGAATTTTATCGTAATTATCTAACCAATTTTTAGTAAGGCCGCTAGCAGTTAAGTCAATCTTTCCTTCTTTTAAATTATCTTCAAGTAATCTTTTTAATGATTCCGGCTGCTCATGAATTTCTTTTAACATAAAATGCTCATAACCCTGTTTTTCAGCCATCTCTGCATCCCAGTTAATTTTTGTCTTATTTTTATTAGCTATCAAATCACCATTAAAAGTATAGATATTAACTTCATCTTTTCTAATGTCGGCGATTTCTCCATCTTCCAGGATATAAAAGTTATCTGTATGCTCAAGATATGCCGGAATATCAGAAGCTAAATAATTCTCATTTTCACCTAATCCGATAATTAGTGGACTATCTTTACGAACAGCAATAATTCGATCTTTTTCTTTATCTGACATTACAGCCAGCGCAAAAGATCCTTCGAGTCTTTTTACAGCTTTATTAACTGCTGCTTTTAAGTCATCAGAATAATAGGTTGAAATTAAATGAGCAACAACTTCCGTATCAGTTTCAGATTTAAATTGATGACCTTTTTTTATTAGTTCTTCTTTTAATTCTCTAAAGTTTTCAATAATACCATTATGCACAATTACAATTTCAGAAAAAGAATCAGTATGTGGATGTGAGTTACTATCAGATGGTTTACCATGAGTCGCCCATCTAGTATGCCCAATCCCTGTTACACCATAGAAAGTTTCTGATTTTGCACTTGCCTTTAATTTATCTAATTTACCTTCTTTTTTTACAATTTTAACAGCCTCTTTTTCCTGAATTGCAATACCCGCTGAATCATAGCCTCTGTATTCCAATTTTTTTAATCCAGAAAGCAGTATCGGGGCTGCTTTTTTTTCTCCAATATAACCAACAATTCCACACATATATTATCTTAACCTCCGTTTTTATTTTATATTCAATTGTCAGCTGTTATTTATTTCCTTTGTCTCAGCAATTACCCACTGATTTTGAGAAATAAACTTAAGGCAAAACAGCTCCTGCCTGAAGGCATCCGCCGAAAATTCGATAACCTTCTTCCTCGTCCACCTGATTAAATTACCCGCTGCAATCAGGTTCTGGCGCTTTTAGCATCTTATTTTATCATCACCTCCTTGATTTTTTAGTCTTACATGAAAAAATTTTATTTCTTTACAGCAAAAATTAATTAAACACAGCTTTAAGTTTATTATAAATTACTAATAATAGCAAATTATTAAAGCCATTAATTTAACTCAGACTTAATTACTTTAGTTAACTTTTCTTCCCATTTATGCAAAAGTTCTTTATCCTTTCCTTCTAACATAACTCTAATTAATGGTTCTGTCCCCGAAGCTCTTACAAAAACTCTTCCAGCTTTGCTTATTTCAGTTTCAGCTGCTTTAATTTCAGCTGCAATTATATTATTGGTCTCCCATCCATCTTTTTGAGTTACCTCTACATTAGCCAGAATTTGAGGCCAGTAACTCATTATTTTTTTTAATTCAGACAGTGATTTATTCTCTTTTTTAATTATAGATGCAATTTTAGCTGCAGTTAAAATACCATCACCTGTTGTATTGTATTCACTAAAAATAATATGTCCTGATTTTTCTCCACCTAATTTATAATCATTTTTAATCATTTCAGCTAAAACATAACGATCACCATTTTTGGTAATTACTAGTTCAGCCCCAACTTCAGCTAAACTTTCTTTTAAACCAAGGTTGCTGTATTTTGTTGTAACAACAGTTTTATTTTTTAATTTATTTTCTTTAATCATAGATCTAGCAGCAACAGCCATTATATTGTCACCTTCTACAATTTCACCTTTTTCATCAATTAAAATAACTCTATCAGCATCTCCATCATGTGCAATACCAAGATCTGCTCCAACTTCAATAACTTTTTCCGCTGCCAGCTCTGGAGCTGTTGAACCACAATTAACATTGATTTCTTCACCATTAGGATGATCATTAATTACAACAATTTCAGCTCCTAAAGCTTTAAAAACTGAAGGTGAAGCCTGATAAGCTGCCCCATTTGCACAATCAATAACCACTTTTAAGCCTGTTAACTTCTGCTCAAAAATATCTATAACAAAGTTAATATATTCATCTATCCAGTCATATTTTTCATCAACTAAGCCAATTTCATTATCTGTCGGATATGGCAGGTCTTCAGAAGAATTATTAAAGATTAACTCCTCTATTTCTAACTCATCCTGATCACTAAGTTTAATGCCATTTTTATCAAAAAATTTGATTCCATTATCAGCAGTTGGATTATGAGATGCAGAAATCATAATTCCTCCGACCACATTTTTGGTTCTACTTAAGTAACATACGCCTGGGGTCGGAATAATCCCCAATCTATAAACATCTATCCCAACTGAAGTTAATCCGGCCATTAAAGCAGCCTCCAGCATATCTCCAGAAAGTCTAGTGTCTTTACCAATTATGACTACCGGTCTTTCCTGTTCAGAATTTTTACTTAAAAAATAACCCCCAATTCTTCCCAGTTTAAAAGCTAACTCACCTTTTAATTCATGATTAGCTACCCCACGTACTCCATCAGTCCCAAACAACTTCTTTTTCAAATTATCCACCTCGGTTTATTTATACTTAATTTAATTTTCTTTCTTTGTCACATTTACTAATAAATAACCCGGATCAACTCCCATTAATCTAGCAGAACTTGGAAGTTCAACCTCAATTATTTTCATATTATCACCTGAATCAACATTACGCAAATCAACATAAGCTTTAATATTTTCTCTTTTAACTTGAGAAAAATAAGATACATAATCAACTCTTACCACTGCTCGTTCTACAGACATGGACTCCAGCTGATAATCATCTGGTAAGTTCCTAACTTCTATATCCATCAAAAATGATGCTGCTTGATCTTCACCATAATTAAATACATTTGCAGTTTGATTACTTGCATAACCCCAGAGTAGTACAGCAATAAAAAAAGCTAAAAGTAATTTTTTTTGATTTTCACTTAGAGAAAACATTTACAGATGCCTCCTCATAAAAGATTTTTCTCTTGACTTATCAAAACTATGAGATAATTTTTCCCGCAGTTCTGCTTTATCAAGATGACGACTCAATTGACCATCTTCAGCAACCGAGATAACACCTGTTTCTTCAGATACAACCAGAGCAAGTGAATCAGATTCTTCAGTAATTCCAATTGCAGCTCTATGTCTTGTCCCAAGACGAGGATTTATATCAGAACGAGTTGAAAGATTTAAAAAACAGCTTGCAGCCTTAATTTTACCATTTTCAATAATTAATGCTCCATCATGCAGTGGTGATTCATGTTGAAAAATAGTATATAATAGCTGTTTACTAATTTCTGCATCTAATTCTATTCCTGTCTCTATATAATTTTTTAAACCCACTTTTCTTGAAATAACAATCAAAGCACCAATTTGTTGTTCAGACATTTCGGACATTGAAAGCACAATCTCGTTGATTTCTTTTGGGCCCCAATTTTGCCAGAATTGATCTTTAAGAAAGTCCCCTCTACCGATTTGCTCCAGAGCTCTTCTTAATTCTGGTTGAAAAACAATTGGTAAGGCAACCATAATAATTGTTAAAAAGCTATCCAAAAACCAATTAACAGTATTCAATTCTAAAAGTTGAGCAAATAAACCAAATATAAAAATCAATCCTAAACCTTTAATTAACTGTACTGCCCGAGTACCTGAAATTATATTCAATAAATAATAAATAATGAATGCAATTATAAATATATCTAATAAACTTGTTACAAGTTTCCAGGACAATTTTATCACCTCTTATTTAAATATTCGGCAAAAGACTGTCCAAACCCTGCTTATTTTTATTAATCTATTCAAAAAAATTAAAATTTAAAGGATTATTCGATTTTTAATAGAAATATTAGAAAGGAGGTGATGACTTGGAAGACAATATTTTCTCTGATCAGCGTTTAAATTATAAGGATTTTTTAATAATTATTGTAAGCTGGTATTTTATTACTTTAAGCAGTTATTATATTAGTGAAAAAGATTTTGCATCGTTAATATATATAAATGAAATTTTAAGTTTTTCAATTAATGTGCTCTCACATTTTGTTTTTTTAATTATTATCTATATTTATTTTAATCTTCTTTATGATTTTAGTTTTTCAGACTTAGGTTTTAAATTTCAATTTAAAAAAATAAATTTTAAAGCACTATTAACGATATCTACTATTATAACAGCAGGAGTTCTCTTAATTAATTTTAATTTAAAACTAGATTCTAACAGCAGTTTTTTTCCTCTTCAATTAGGAGAAAACTTTTTTCAGGTAATTTATAGTGATCTACCTCTGCTGGTAATTACTTTTATTACCTTACTTTTTACAGCAGGTGTTGAGCAATTTTTATTTAATAAAGTAATTTTTTCATTATTTGATCTATATCTTCCTTCATTTTTAGCTATAATTTTTAGTGCATTATTTGCTTCTCTTCTTTTTTTAGAATTTAATCCAGCTTTTATTTTAATTATCTTTATATCTGTAATTATCAGCAACTATCTCTATATAATTAGTGATTATAATTTGTTTACCCCAATTATTTTTTATAGTTATTTTCTCACTTTATACATAGCATTTATATATGGTTTTGAATTTATTTATATTTAAATAAAATTTATTCGCGAAAGAACTGAAAAGGCCGACCTAAGGCCGACCTTTTTAGTTCTTATTTAATTACATCCATAATTTGAAAACATTATTTGCTTTCTCAAGCTTTGCTGTAATTTTTTCATCATTATGATTATGATATAAGTCACCACTACACTTCTCACAATAGAGTGCACCAGACCAATTTTGACTTCCACAAGCATTACATTTTACATTTTTGTTTCTCATTATTAAGCCCTCCTTATTAGTCTTATAATTATTATACGAGCTTAAATAGAGTATAGCAGTACTATTATTAACTGTCAAGCTGCACTTTAAATAAATAAAATTAAAAATTATTTGATAAGTTTGTTGTATCGAAATGACTGTTTATTTTTTTTATTTTGTTATTAAGAAAATTCCCCATAAATTTTTTCTTCACAGTTAGGACATCTGTTACCATCAAGCTTATTAATTAGATTATAGCTTTTTCTCTTAATCAATTTTTCCCCACAATTACTACAGTAAGTGTCAGCTGTATTTTTAATTATTGTGTTTCCTAAATAAACATGGTCTAAATATTTTTTTGCTGTATGATAAGCTTTTTTCATCAATTCTATATCGGTTGCTGGATTATCAAGTTTATAGGCTGGATGATATCTGCTCAAATGAAGTGGAATTTCACGATTAACACCAGCAAGCCATTTAAATAGTTCTTCTAGCTCAGCTAATTCATCATTTAAATCAGTCACAATTAGAGTTGTAACTTCTAAATGTATTTCTTTTGCCAGCATTTTTATTGTCTTCTTTACAGCTTTTAGGCCTCCATTACAATAATTTTTATAAAAATCATTGTTGAACGCCTTTAAATCAATATTAGCTGCGTCTAAAACTGGAATAAGTTTTTTTAAAGGTTCTTTGTTAATAAAGCCGTTACTAACCATAATATTTTTCAAGCCTTTTTCAGCTGCAATCTCAGCTGTCTCAAGCATATATTCATAAAAAACTGTTGGTTCAGAATAAGTGTAGGCGATTAAATTAATATCTTTATCTAAAGCAGTTTGAACTATTTCAGCCGGTTTAAATTCTCTTAATTTTGGCTTTTGCTGACTGATCTGCCAGTTCTGGCAAAATTTACAGCTCATATTACAACCCCAACTACCTAGAGAAAGAACCCCTGCCTGAGGATGAAAATGATAAAGTGGTTTTTTCTCAATCGGATCAATCCCTAAAGAAGATACCTTGCCATAATTTAATGTATACAATTTACCATCAATATTTTTTCTAACTCTACAAATACCAGTTTTATTATTAGAAATTTTACAATTGTGAGGACATAAATCACATTCTATTAGCTCATTTTCTTCTAAATGATAAAATTTAGCTAAATGTTGATCATTCATTTTCATCAAACCTATTTACTGTGAAACGATAAATTTCTACTTCAGAGTCCTCTTTTAATCCAGCTTTTCGCTTAGCAATATTTAGCTGTTCTTCAGCTGTTTCAATTCCTTCAAGATCTGGAAGAAGTAATCCGGTTTGATGTCCTCCTTTTACTAAAATACCGTATTTTTTAGGGTTAAGTTCTTTTTTGTCTCTTACCTGTTCGGGTTCAGATAGTATATCAACTGAAAATTTAATATCATTGAGTTCTTCTTTATTTACTTCTGGAAATCGAGGATCATTCTCAGCAGCTGTCATTGCATTATTTACTATTTCATAAGCAGCATTTTTCTGAACCGGCCTAAAAGTACCCATACAGCCTCTTAATTTATTGTTTTTTTTCAAGGTTACAAATACACCAGCTTTTTCTTTTAAAATCTCCGGAAGTTCATCTTCACTAATTTGAGCCTCTTTGCCACTGATAATATAGTCTTCAACTGCTCTTCTTGCTAAATCAGTAATAAATTTTTCTTCTCTCATTATGATCACTCCCTCTTAATATACTTGGTAATATTAAATTTTATCACCATTTAAATATAAAGTGATATTCCATTTTACCATTTAATTCAATTTATTTTTTATTAATGAAAATTGTCCCATAGCCAACCCCAAAAGGCCCTTCATATGAATTAACCCTAACTTCTATGTCTAATCCATCAATTGCCCCTAACATAGCTGTAATCGGCCTCAAACCGCACTCTCCGGCTTTTTCAACCAATTCAGAGTCAAAATTCAAGATAGATTGAAAATCTTTATTTTTAAAATATTGAATTAGCTTTTCATCAAAAATATGAGCATCTGAATTATATCCGGCAGGTGCTCCTTTTTTTAAGCGGTGTGATAAGTCGCCACTTGCAATCACAGCTATCTTATAATCAAGATCTTTCGCTGTTCTAGCAATTTCCTGTCCGATTTGATATAATTCCTCATACGAAATAAAACCAATAGAAATCGGTATTAGAGGTAATTTAATCCCAGCTTCTTTCAGATAATTTAATGGAACCATAATCCCGTGGTCAAGTTCCTGATCAACACCATAGTTTTTTAAATCATTTTTTCTCAAGGGTTGTAAAGATAAATTCTTTTCTTTAATCTTTGAAATTAATTTTTCAGAAAAAACCGTGTCTGACTTTTCTTTAAATTTAAGCTTTGGATATCCAAAATCACTAAAATCTCCTTTAAGATCTTCTTTAATAATTATAGAAGCAGTAGAACGAAAAACAGGACCGTGTGGTGTAATAAAGACTATTAAATCAAGTTCATCCTTAAATTCAGCAATTTCTGCAGCAGTTTTTTTAAATCCCTGAACAGTTTTTTCTGCCTTTTTCAATTCCCGACCACCAATTTCCTCAATCACAATCGGCGGATGCGGCAGTAAAGCAGCACATTCAACTCCCATTAATTTCACCTCCAGCTAAAGTTAAGCATAAAATAAATATAAAACTTTTCAATTATCTGTTTATAAAATAGAAACCTCAAATTTATTCTACCGTTATTAATATTATACAACAAATAGTCCGATAAAAAAACACCTATAACGCTTCTTTTCTCTAACACATTTCTTAACTATAAAGCAACTAATACACGAAGGGCTGCTTTTTCATTTTTATAATTAATGCAAAGTAAATTTTTTTAAAGAAAAATACAATTAGAAAAAAGAAAAAAGCAGAGCCTGAGCTCTGCCTGCAATAATTTCAAATATAATATTATCTTTTTGAGAACTGTGGACTTTTTCTCGCTTTTTTGCGACCGTATTTTTTTCTTTCAACCATACGGGAGTCTCTAGTTAAGTAACCAGCTTTCTTAAGTGGTCCACGGTAATCCTGATCAACTTCCAATAATGCTCTAGCAATTCCATGACGAACCGCTCCAGCTTGACCTGAAAGTCCACCACCTCTAACATTAACTAATACATCAAATGTTCCATCAGCATTAACTAATTCTAAAGGTGACATAATATCCTTAATTAAAGATTTTCTATTAAAATAGTTATCAATTTCTTTGTCATTTACTAAAAATTTTCCATCTCCGGGCAGCAGGCGAACACGTGCTGTAGAAGTTTTTCTACGACCTGTACCTCTATATTGTACTTCAGAAGCCATCTATTAAATTCCTCCTCTCAGAATTAAAGTTCTAATTTTTCTGGTTCTTGAGCCTGATGTGGATGATTAGGTCCACTATATACTTTCAATTTTTTAAACATTTTTCTACCTAGCTTATTATGTGGTAACATACCCTTCACAGCTTTTTCAATAATAAATTCAGGGTTTTTAGCACGAAGATCCTTATAAGTGATTTCATTAATACCACCTGGGTGATTGGTATGACTATAATGTTTCTTATCATCCCACTTCTTACCAGTTAATTTTACTTTTTCAGCATTTACAACTACTATATAATCTCCCATATCTACATGAGGAGTAAAAGTAGGCTTATGCTTTCCTCTAATATACTGAGCAATTTCAGATGCAAGTCTTCCTAAAGTTTTATCTGCAGCATCAACTACATACCATTTGCACTCTACATTTTCATTTTTTGCCATATATGTTGACATAACTATACCTCCTTAGTTAAATACTCTCTATAATTACATGAATTTATTCTCAACGGGGCTTGTTGTTGAACAGAATAATTCATAGTAATTTTAATACAATCTTCTGCTTTTGTCAAGTTAAACGAAAATAAAATAAATTAATCATAAAATACTTCCATTAAAGTTAAACCATGAGCCGGAGCAGTAAAACCAGCATTGTTTCGATCACAACTCTGCAAAATATTTTCTAACTCAAACAAAGTCCTTTTCTTAAGACCGGTTTCAATTAACGTACCGGCTAAAATTCTTATCATATTATATAAAAAACCATTTCCAATAACATCGATCCAAATCTCCCCATTATCTGCTGCATAAAGATCTAAAGAATAAATATTTCTGACAGTTGATTCTACAGAAGAACCAGCAGCACATAATGCAGCAAAATCATGAGAGCCTTCAAAAATTTTAGCTGCTCTCTGCATAAGCTTTAAATCAAGTTTTTTATGAACATTATATACAAAATTACGGACAAAAACTGAATTAAAATTACTGTTCAAAATTCTATATCTATATTTTTTGCCCCGTGCATTATAACGAGAATGAAAATCAGCATTTACTTTCTCAGCCTTTTTACAAATAATATCATCAGGCAGCTCACTATTTAAAGCAAGTGGAATTTTATTTGCAGGTATATCAACATTTAGAAAGAAATTTGCTGTCTGACCAGCCGCATGAACCCCAGCATCTGTTCTTCCGGAACCTGTAACCACTACTCTGTCTTTATTAATTATTTCTAAAGCTTTTTCAAGTTTTTGCTGTATTGTCTCATTAGTATTTTTTTGAATCTGCCAGCCGCTATAATTACTTCCATCATATTCAACTATAATTTTATAATTTTGTCTCATCTTAAATATCACCTAGTAAAATGACACAGCAACTGCAAGTATCACTATCAATACTAAAGCAACAAAGTCATAATATTTAAATTCTAGCTCATGAAGCCTTGTTCTGTTCTCTCCACCTCGATAGCATCTAGATTCCATAGCTAAAGCAAGATCATCTGCTCTTCTAAAAGCACTTATAAATAAAGGAACCAATAAAGGAATTAAACTTTTTGCTCTCTGAATTAAATTCCCAGATTCAAAATCAGCACCTCTAGCCTGCTGAGCTTTCATTATTTTATCAGCTTCTTCTAATAAAGTTGGAATAAAACGCAGAGCTATTGTCATCATCATTGATAACTCACTTGCAGGTACACCAAACCTCTTTAAAGGTGATAAAATATATTCAATACCATCTGTCAACTGCAGCGGAGAAGTAGTTAAAGTTAAAAGAGAAGTAAATAAAATCAAAATAAAAATTCTGCTCACCATAAAAAAGCCGGTATATACACCTTCAGATTCAATAGAAATAAATTTCCAGGACCATAATACCCGACCACCATTAGTTAAAAATATATGAATAAATAAAGTGAACAAAACCAGAATTAAAATTGGTTTTAAGCCTCTCAAAACTTTTTTGACTGAGATTTTGGACAATAATACAACTATTAAAATAAATCCAGTAAAAAATCCAAATCCCATAAAAGTATCAATAGTAAATAAAGCAATTATTAAAAGTGTAGTAATTATAATTTTAATCCTAGCATCTAGAGCATGAATAATAGAATCGCGAGCTATATATTGACCAATTGTTATATCTTTTAGCATATTATTTGCTCCTCAATGCTTTGATAATTTCGGTTGATGCTTCAGATATGGAAAATAAATCTGTATTTACTCTCAAACCTTTTTCATCTAATCGATGTAATATTTCAGTGATTTGTGGTAAATCCAATGAGAGTTTATGTAATTTCTGCTCCTTTGAAAAAACTTCTATAGGATTATCATCAATTACAATTTCTCCCTGATGCATCACTATAACTCTACTTGATAATTCAGCAATCTCTTCCATACGGTGTGAGATTAAAATAATTGTCATTTCCAACTCTCGATAAAGATATTGCAAAAGTTCTGCAAGCTGCTTTCTACCCTGTGGATCAAGCCCAGCACTTGGTTCATCAAGTACTAAAACATCCGGTTTCAAAGCTAAAACTCCGGCAATAGCAACTTTACGCTGCTGACCACCACTTAAATTAAACGGTGATCTATCTTTAAACTCATTATAATCAAGGCCAACTAATCCCATAACTTCTTTAACTCTTTCTTCAATCTCATCCTTTTTTAGACCGAGATTTTTTGGGCCAAAGGCAATATCCTGATAAACACTTTCTTCAAATAATTGGTGTTCCGGATACTGAAAAACTAAACCAACATGGCGTCTGGTTTCTTTTAAATTACTTTTTTGATTAGTAATATTTTTTCCATTAACCTTTACAGTCCCTGAACTGGGAATAATTAAACCATTGAAAAGCTGAACCAAAGTAGATTTACCAGAACCTGTATGTCCTACAATTCCAATAAATTCGCCTTTACTAATCTCTAAATTAATATTTTTTAATGCTTTAACATTATTTTCATCCTGATAAACATGGCTTACATTTTTTAATTCTATTAACATAATGCATCCACCAACTCATCTATGCTTAAAATATCAGGAATATTAATTTTTTCCTGACGCAGATATTCAGCAACCTCAACTGCAACAGGTATATCTAAATTTATATCCTTTAACTGCTCAACTAATCTAAATATGGTTTTCGGACTTCCTTTATGAAGAATTTCACCTTGGTTCATTACAATAACTTTATCTGCATCTACAGCTTCTTCCATAAAATGAGTTATATGGACAACAGTAATTCCTTTTTCTTTATTTAAGTATTGTACTGTTTCCATAACCTCTTTTCTTCCCTGCGGATCAAGCATTGCAGTTGGTTCATCTAAAACAATACAATCTGGTTCCATGGCAATAACCCCGGCAATAGCAACTCTCTGTTTTTGACCACCAGATAATTTGTGTGGTGCAAATTTTTGAAAACCAGACATTCCAACCATTTCTAATGACCGATCAACTCTTTTACGAATTTCCGGACTGGGAATGCCAAGATTTTCAGGTCCAAATGCTACATCATCCTCTACCATAGAAGCAACCAGCTGATTGTCTGGATTTTGAAAAACCATTCCAACCTTCTGTCTAATCTTCCAGGTATTATCAGGATCATTAGTATTTAAACCATCAACAAAAATTTCTCCTTTGGAAGGAGTTAAGAGTACATTTAACAATTTTGCCAGGGTAGATTTACCTGAACCATTTGAACCAATTACAACAGCAAAATCACCGGCTTCTATCTGCAAATCAATATTTTGCAGAGCCGGTCTAGCGCTGTTGTCATTTTCATAAAGAAAGTCTACCCCATTAATTTCTATCAGGCTCATATTAACACCTACATTCAGTATTATTCTACTAATTCAATGATCGCTTGCTTTGCTGCATCTCCTCTGCGGGGATACATCTTTAAAATTCTTGTATAACCACCAGGTCTTTCTGAATACTGAGGTGCAATTTCATCAAATAACTTAGTAACT
>JBNJFG010000007.1:0-51421 GCA_051746665.1 Bacillota bacterium | reverse complement strand
AGTAATTAATTCTTAATGAACCGCCCAGTACCGAACGGTACGCTGTGGTGGTGTGAGAGGACGGGGAATAAACTAATTATTTCCCTCCTACTCGATTTTATGCCTCTTCTATAATCTTGGAGAAATATTATAATTAAATTTTTGTTTAAAAGCTTTTATAAACCCTGCACTGGTGTTATAATAATACTAGAAAAGCTATAATTTATTGACAATATTTCAATTTTTTCGAGGTGAGAGAATGAAAAGAATATTATTAGTAATAATTTTAATAATAGTCATATTTGCAAATCCTGTTTCAGCTCAAAAAGAGCCTCAGATGGAGTTAACTGAAATTCAATTTGGTGGAGAAAGTTATTTAGTTGAAAACTATCAGGAGTTTAAAGCTAATTATCAAGATTTGCAGCGTCCTATTGTTGGTCTTGCACTTTCCGGTGGGGGAGCAAGAGCCATGGTTAATTTTGGTGTAATTAAAGCTCTTGAAGAAGAAGGAATACCTATTGATTTTATGAGTGGAACCAGTATGGGGGCAATAGTAAGTACTCTTTATGGTGGCGGCTTAAATACAGAGCAGATGATTGATGTAGTAACCACTACTTCTTTTGGACGTTTAATTGATCTGGGTATCGGTGGCAGCGGCTCTTTAATCGATACTAAAAAGCTGAACCTTTTTATGGAGGAAATTTCACCTAATAAGAGGCTAGAAAATTTTGAGGTTCCAGCAGCTTTATTGAGTTTTGAATTAGGAGCAGGGAAAAAATACTTAACAACCCAGGGGCGAATCTCAGAAGTAATTCAGAGCTCTTATTCAATCCCTTTATATTTCCCGGTTGAAAATAGAGATGATAAATATTTTATGGATGCTGGAATTTTAGAAGCAACACCAGCTAAAGCAGTTTCTGTATTAGGTGCTAATTTTGTAATTGCTACTACCTCTTTTCCTGATCAAAAGCTTGAGGAATTTAATAGTGCAAGAGATTCGATCAGCAGATTTTTAAATATTCTTCAGGATAATTATTCCCAACAAATAATTAGTAATTATGCTGATTTTGTAATTGATATTGATGTTAGTGATTATAATTTTATGGATTTTAATCAGGCAGATAAGTTAGTGCAGCTCGGTTATCAAAGAACAAAAGATAAAATTCCAGCCCTGAAAAGGGAATTAAAGAATAAAGGGATTGAGATAGTCAATTATTCTGAAAGAAAAAAAATTGATATAGATCATGTGATTAATGATTTGGAACATGATCGCTTTATAGTTGCTGGTAGTGAAAGAGGATTATTTTTAAATTATGGAAGAGAGCAATCTTATTTTGACCAAGAATTAATTATTCCTTTTGAAGATGAATTTCAATTTGGAATTGAATTTAAAGCAGATAATTTATCTATAGATGTTAAAGGTGATGAATTTTTTGAGACAGGTTATGAAGCTAAATTTGAATTTAAAAAAATGACTAAAAACTCTGATCTATTATTGGCTTATGCTAATGATTATGATTCTAGAACAAAAGATGATTATCGTTTTGAAATTAAATATTTTACTGATGATTTTCAAAATTCAATAGGATTTGGTAGACAGCAGGATGATAAATATTATCTTTTAGGAACTAAATTTTCTGGTAGTGGGATATTAGCAGATATTCAAACAGAAAATGATTTTATTTATAATACTGATCAATCTGAAGCAGCAGTATTATCTTCAAACATAATCAATTTTGATTTAGGCGAAAAATGGGATTTAGAAAGCAGTATAGTGTTTAATAATACTGGTATTTTAGATTCGCCGATCATTTATAGAGGTCATTCTTTAAATGATAAGGCAGAATTTCAGGCAGCACTTGATTTTAAGTACAATTATCGTTTTATTGATCCTCTTTATTTTGGTGGACTTTTTCAGACAACTGATATTGGTAGTTATTTATTTGCTGATTATTACGAAGATGATGAAGATGATGGTGAAACTGCCGGAATTGGATTTAATTCACAGCTATATTTGTTGGGCCTAAGCCCAATTGAAGTAGATTTATATTTTGCATATGATTTTGAAAGAAAAGATGAACGAGTTGGTTTAGAATTAGGTTATGAGTTTTAATTAGCTTTAGTTGATATTAATATTTAATATGATAAAATTAAGATGTAGAAAATACTTTTATTTTTTGAGGCGATGCTGGTTAAAAAAGATTTATTTTAAAAAATTAAATGGAGGTCTTAATTATGAAAAAAACAGTTTTAGTTTTATTTTTAGCAGCTTTTTTAGTTGTCGGTCTTTCTTCTGCATCAATGGCTCAGGTTCCAGGTTATTGGGATATCAAAGGAGCTATTGACTTTGGTGGAGAAATTGATATTGATGGTGCTGGTGATGAAGATGTTGATAGTGGCTTTACATTAGTTGGAGAATATAAGGTACCTTACACTTCTGAGTGGACTTTTGGTGGTGGAGTAAGATATCAATTAGATAGAGAAACAGATAATACTAAAAGAGATTTTAATTTTGTACCATTCTATGGTTTAGCTCATTATAATATGCAGAACAGTCCTTATTATTTCCTTGGTCACTTAGGCTACAACACATTTGATATTGATGGTTATAGTGATGAATCCGGCGGTATTTACTATGCTTTTGGTGCAGGTATGGATTTAGCAAGTAATATGAGTGCAGAGATTATGTATTCAGTTAATAGTGGAGAAGCTGAAAATAGTCTTGGTAATAATGTTGATGTTGACTATTCTAAACTAACAGTTTCTCTTGGATATCAGTTTTAATTAATAAATTTAAAAATTATTAATTTAAGTCCCAGCTTTACCTCAAAAATGATTGAAAACGGCCCGGCTTTTAAGCTGGGCTTTTCTTTCTTTAAAACCCCCTTATTCTTTTTATTTAAATTTTAAAAAAAATATGATACACTTAAAAGAGATAATAACAACAACAGAAAAGGGGTAAGATGTGGCAGATCGTAGAGAAGAAATAATTCAAGCAGGGATTGAGATTTTTGCAGCTAAGGGTTATTATAATACACATATTGCAGAGATAGTTGAGTCTGTTGGTATTGCTAAGGGAACTTTTTATTTATATTTCAATAGTAAAAAAGATCTTTTTGTTTCTTTAATAAAAAGATATGAAGATATTTTTTTAAATTTGTTTGATATTGATATTGTGGCTGCAGAAACTGAGGATTTAAGATTGTTTTTTAGTGAATTGTTAAAAAAGATTTTTAGTCTTTATAAGGAAAATGAAAATCTTTCTATAATTATCTTAAGAGAAGCAGTTGCTGTTAATGAAAAATTTAAGGAAGAGTTTAAAGAAATGGAAGCAAGACGTTTTCAGAGAATAAATAATCTGTATCAATTTTTGTTAGATAATAATTATTTAAATCAAGAAGTTGATTATGATTATTTTGTCTGTGTTTTTGTAGGAATTATGGAAAGTATAGTAATGCGCAGACTTCTTTTAAGTGAGCAAGAATTTAATGTGGAAGAAGCTGCAGATAAGGCAAGTATTTATTTAGAAAAAGCAATTAAAAAATAAACTTATCACAATCTGGAGGTAATTATAATGAAGCAGAGATTTAATTCATTAGAAGTAATGGAGATGGCTAAGGATATAGAAAAAAGAGGGAAAAAGTTTTATCTAAAACATGCAGAAGCTACAGAAAATAGAGATTTAAGAGAGTTATTTAAGCGCCTGGCTTCAGATGAGCAGGATCACTATGAAAAATTTGTAGCTTTAACTGAAGAATTAAAAGCCGAAGGAGAAGAAGCTGATTATCTTTATGAAGAAGATGTAAGTGCTTATTTTAAGTATTTAGTTGAATTTTCTGTTTTTCCAGAAGATGATAGTGAAGAATCTGTTGAGGCGTTAAATGATGTTAAAAAAGCATTAAAATTAGCTATTCAAGCTGAAAAGGATTCAATACTATTTTATAAAGAAATGTGTGAAAAAAATGAAGGTAAAACTTTAGATGCTGTTGAAAAATTAATAGAACAGGAAAAAGAGCATTTAAAATCATTAAGTAAATATATTCAGGAATATGGCCGCAAGTAATCATTATGTTTATATTGTAGAATGTAGAGATGGAACACTTTACACCGGTTATACAACAGATATTGAACGCAGAATTGAGGAACATAATTCTGGGACCGGTGCAAAATATACAAGAGGTCGTTATCCAGTTATATTAAAACATCAGGAATCATTTAGCTCTAGAAGTCAAGCTCAAAAAAGAGAATATCAAATCAAACAGCTCCCCCGAAGAAAAAAAGAGGAGCTAATTGATTAAAATTCACCTAAAAAGCGGGGTTCGACTTCAAGTTGGACTCCGCTAATTTTATATACTTCTTCTTTTATTTTATTAATCAAATTTACTATATCTTCAGCGGTTGCATCACCTTTATTCACTATAAAACCAGCATGTTTTGTTGAAACTTGAGCTCCACCTATCTGAAACCCTTTTAAGCCTGCATCTTCAATTAAAGGGCCTGTATAATGCTCAGGCGGTCTTTTAAATATACTGCCGGCACTCGGTAATTCCATAGGCTGTTTACTCCAACGTTTCTGATGCAGCTCATCCATTTTATTACTAATTGTTTTTTTATCAGATTTTTTAAGCTTAATTGTAACATTAACTGCAATCCAATCAGGGTTTTCTTCTTGCAAAATACTTGTTCTATAATCTAGATTTAATTCTTTTTTGTTTAATTCAATTAATTTTCCTTGCTGATTAACAAATTGAGCTTTAACTATTACATCTTTCATTTCACCACCATAAGCACCTGCATTCATATAAAGCGCGCCGCCTAAAGAACCTGGAATTCCAGCTGCAAACTCAAAACCACTGAGAGAATTTTCATAGGCAAAATCTGCAATTTCTTTTAATTGAAGTCCGCATTCAGCAGTGATGATATTATTTTTGATTTGATAATTATTTAAAGCTTCAGTATAGATAATAATACCTCGGTAGCCTTTATCAGAAATAATTAAGTTGCTTCCTCTACCTAAAATAAAATATGGCAGCTTAGATCCTATAATTAAAGGCATTAGCTCTTGTAAAGCTTCTATTTTTTTGGGAATTAAAAACAAATCTGCCGGGCCACCAACTTTAAAACTAGCAAATTCAGCTAAATTTTTATTTTTTTCTACCTCTAAGTAGTTTATTTTTTCCAATTTATTTGTTAAACTATTTATATCAGAGTGTTTTTCCATTTTTAGATGCTCCTTATAGATTAGTTTATTTTCTTCTATTTATGTTTAGATACAATCTAATAATATAATATGTTAAAATTAGATAAAAATCAATTTTAGTTATGGTAAATGAAATTTTAAGTTAAATCAACAGGGGTAAAGCGGGGGATATATAATGAAATATAAAGAAATATCATTAGATGACATCAAAAGTAGACCAGAACAGGTTCGCCAGGATTTTTCGGAAGAAAGAATTGATAGTTTAGCAAAATCAATTGCAGAAGTGGGGCAGCTGCAGCCAATTGTTGTCCAAAAAAAAGATGAACATTATCTCTTAATAGCAGGAGAGAGAAGATTTAGAGCCGTTAAAAAAGATAGAAAAGATAAAATTGCAGCAGTAATAATTGAAGATGATATTTCACCAGAAAAATTTAGGCAGATACAGTTAATTGAAAATCTGCAGAGGCAGGACTTAAACCCGCTAGAAAGAGCAATATCGATAAATAAGTTTATAGAAGCTAATAATTTAAGTAAAAAAGATGCTGCAGAGAAATTAGGAGTTGCAAGAACCACTTTAACTTTATGGTTGAATATTTTAGAGATGAAAGAAAAATATCAAAAAGAGGTTTTAAAAGAAGATTCTCCTGTAACTTTATCTCATTTGAGTCTAGCACATGCTCTTTCTTCAAAAACTGATGATCCAAATAAAGCTAATCAACTTTTAGATGCAGTAATTAAGTATAATTTAAGCCGTAAAGAATGCCAGGCAGTTATAGATCTATTTTATAAATATCTTCATATACCAATGGAAGAAGCAGTTTCAGCTGTGCTTTTAAAAAGAGAAAGATTAAAGATGAAAGATTACTGGGATGATCCAAATAAAAGTCATAATAGAAACCCTGTTCGAAAATTGTTTCGCTCATTTTCCAATATTAATGATAATATAGAGGAGTTTATGGAAGAAGAAGGAGATATACCTGAAGCAGACAGAAACGATCTTTTAGATGAATTTTTATATTTATATCAAATTATGGGGATTTTAATTCCAGATTTAAAAAACAAGGATTTAAAATCAATGCTTCAAAAAGCAAAAAATAATGGGGATTAACTATTAAAATTTTTGAGTAAAATAATTTTATTCTAAAAATATGTCTGACGTCTAACCACAGTTTTTTTAGATAATATAATTAATATAATTTAGGGGTGTAATTTTGAAAAATATAAATAGAGTGATTTTGATGGTTTTAGATAGTGTTGGAATTGGTGAATTACCTGATGCAGAAGAATATGGTGATAGAGGTGCTGCAACTTTACAAAATATAGCAGCAGAAATTGGCGGATTGAAGCTTCCAAATTTAGAAAAAATGGGTCTTGGTAAAATAGAAAATATTGCTGGTTTAAGTTCTAAAATAGAAGCTGAAGGAGCTTATGCTAAAGCAGCAGAAAAATCAAAAGGAAAAGATACAACTACAGGACATTGGGAAATTGCTGGATTAATTTCAGAAACACCATTTCCTACTTATCCTGAAGGATTCCCGCCTGAAATAATGGAGCAGTTTCATCAAGCAATTGGCAGAGAGTCATTGGCCAATAAACCAGCTTCAGGTACAGTAATTATAGAAGAACTCGGCCAAAAACACATGGAAACCGGAAAACCGATTGTGTATACTTCTGCAGACAGTGTCTTTCAGATAGCAGCTCACGAAGAAATTATTCCGGTAGAAGAACTTTATGATTATTGTAAAAAAGCCAGAGCAATTCTTCGGGGAGAGCATGCAGTAGCCAGAGTTATCGCACGACCTTTTATTGGAGAGCCCGGCAGCTTTGAGCGGACTGATAGAAGAAAAGACTTTTCTTTAGCACCTCCTAAACCAACAATTTTAGATCATCTTAAAAGTCATGGTTTAGAGGTTAATGCAGTGGGCAAGATAACTTATATTTTTAATCACAGTGGAATTACAGATGCTGTTACCACAACTGATAATATGGATGGAGTAGATAAGACTATTGCTTATATGGATAATACAGCACAGGGATTAATATTTAGTAATTTAGTTGACTTCGATCAAAATTATGGTCATCGCAGAAATATAGAAGGTTATGCCGAAGCACTCAAAAATTTTGATCAACGAATTCCAGAAATTAAAGCAGCTATGCGAGAAGATGATCTTTTAATCATTACCGCTGATCATGGTTGTGACCCAACTTATCCGGGAACAGATCACACCAGAGAATATATTCCTATTTTAATTTATGGTAAAAAAGTTATAAAAGATGTAGATCTTGGTATCAGAAATAGTTTTAGTGACATAGCAGCTACAATTGCTGAGATTTTTGAATTAGATGGGAAAATTTCAGGAGAAAAAATAGAATTTATTTAAAAAAAGGAAATAGTCTATCAAACGAGAATATATTAATTAATAAGTCTTTTAATAAAAGACATAAATTTAAGGAGGCAAAAAATGACAGTAAGAGAATTTGCTGAAAAATATAAGCTGGAAGTTGTTGCTGGGAACAATTTGGATGCAGAAATAGAAGGTGCATATTTTGGTGATGTACCAAATGATGTGATGTTAATGGCTAAAGAGAATAACATCTGGCTAACAATTTTGGATGATCTGGTAGCTGTAGGTGTGGCGCTATTAGCTGATATTTCAGCTGTTGTTTTGGTTGAAGATCGTGATTACGAACATATTGCTGTAAAAAAAGCCTGCAAAAAAGGAGTAAACCTGCTTAAATATAAAGGATCTAAATTTGAATTAGCAGGTCAATTTTATGACGAATTAAAGTAAATTTTTAATTACCTGCAGAAATTTTTCTGCAGCTTTAGATAAAGGAATATTTTTCATTTTTACAACTGCCAGCTTTCTTGTTGGCAGTTTTTCTTTTGTTATCACTTCAAAAATTTCTTGATTTTTAAGATTAAGTGAATATTCAGGGACTAATGACACTCCTAGGCCAATTTTTGTCATTTCTATCAGCAGATCAACACTCCCCAGTTCAACTGCAGCTTCAATTTTAATTCCAGCTTTGTTTAAAGTATTCTCAAAAAATTGACGAGTAGTAGTTTTTGATTCCAGCATTAGTAACGGATATTCTTTTAGTTTTTTTAAAGTGACTTTATTATTTTGTAATTCTTTAAATTCTTTGTTAGCAATAAAAATATCATTAAAGGTGAAAATTTCATCAACTTTCATTTGTTTTGTTATTTTAGGGTTAGGTAAATTACTGATAATAAAGTCAACTTTATTCTGCAGTAGAAGGTCAATACAGGTGCTGGAGGTTCTATTGGTTATTTTAATCTGGATATTTGGATATAGTTGATGGAATTTACTTAAATAAGGGAGAAGATAATCTTTAGATATTGTGTCATTTGCTCCAATATGAATTTCACCTTTTTTTAAAGCATTTATTTCCTTAATACTTTTTTCTCCGTTTTCAATTAAATTACAGGCTGGCTCAATATGATCAAGTAGTGTTTTTCCAGCTTCAGTTAACTGAACTTTTTTTGTACTGCGGATAAATAATTTAGTCTGCAGTTCTTTTTCCAGATTTTTAATATTTTGACTGACTGCAGATTGAGAAATAAATAAATTGTCAGCAGCTTCAGAAAAACTTAAATGTATTGCAACTTGATGAAATACTTTATATAATTCATAATTTAAAGCCATTGATTACCTCTCCTTATTAATAGTATTAGTATTATTAATTTTACTACTCAACTATAACATTTTATAATTAAATTGTAAATGTTTAATGGTACATTTAATGGTACCTGGTTAAAAAGAAATAAATCACAAATAATTTTCAAAAAGGGGCGCTTAAAATGGCAGATAAAATAAGAAGAGTTTTTGTTGAAAAAAAGGAAGGTTTTGATGTAGAAGCAGAGGAGCTGCTGCATGATTTTAGAGAGAGTCTGGATCTGGAGCACTTAGAAGCTTTAAGACTGCTTAATCGTTATGATATTACTAATATTTCAGATGAAGCCTATCAAGAGGCTTGTGAGACTATTTTAGCGGAGCTGCCAGTTGATATAATTTATCAGGAGAAAATTGAAACTGCAGCTGACGAAGAAATTTTCGCTGTTGAATATCTGCCAGGTCAGTATGATCAGCGTGCTGATTCGGCTGAGCAGTGTATTCAAATTTTAAATAATGATGAAAAACCGACTGTTCGGGTGGCCCAAGTTTTTATTTTAAAAGGTGATTTAAATCAGGAAGAGATAGAAAAAATAAAAGATTATCATATTAATCCTGTAGATTCTAGAGAAGCAGCACTCAGCAAACCAGAAAGTTTAGAAATGCAGTATAAAGTACCAGAAAAAGTTGAAACTGCAGCTGGATTTATTGAAGCAGATGAAAAAAAATTAAAAGATATGTTATCTGAACTTGGACTGGCCATGAGCATGGCTGATTTAAAACATTGTCAGAAATATTTTAGAGACGAAGAACAAAGAAACCCAACAATTACAGAAATTAGGGTGCTTGATACCTACTGGTCTGATCACTGCCGTCATACAACCTTTTTAACTAAAATTGAAAATGTGGAAATAGAAGAAAGTAAATTTACTCAGGGTATTAAAAGAGCTTATCATGAATATTTAAATGGGCGACAGAAGATTTATCAGGATCAAGATAAAGATATCTGCCTGATGGATATTGCTCTGATGGGAATGAAAGAATTGAGAGTATCAGGGAAATTAGAGGATTTAGAGATTTCAAATGAGGTTAATGCTGCCAGTATTGAAGTAACAGTTGATGTAGATGGCAGAGATGAAGACTGGCTGATAATGTTTAAAAATGAAACTCACAATCATCCAACTGAAATTGAACCTTTTGGTGGAGCAGCAACCTGTCTCGGAGGTGCTATTAGAGATCCTCTTTCTGGACGATCCTATGTTTATCAAGCAATGCGGGTCACTGGAGCTGGCGACCCTCGAACTCCGATTGAAGATACTTTAGATGGGAAATTGCCGCAGAAAAAGATTGTTCAGGAAGCATCTGATGGTTATAGTTCTTATGGGAATCAAATTGGGCTGGCAACAGGAATGGTCAATGAAATCTATAATGAACGGTATCTAGCTAAACATATGGAGATTGGAGCTGTTATAGCAGCTGCACCTAAAGAAAATGTGGTCCGTGGAGAAGCTCTGCCAGGTGATATTGTAATCTTACTTGGTGGTAAAACAGGTCGAGATGGTTGTGGAGGTGCAACTGGATCTTCTAAAGTCCACACAGAAGATTCAATAGAAGAAAGTAGTGCAGAAGTACAGAAGGGTAATCCTCCAACAGAAAGAAAAATTCAACGTCTGTTTAGAAATCCTGAAGTTAGTAAAAAAATTAAGGTCTGTAATGACTTTGGTGCTGGCGGAGTTTCAGTAGCAATTGGCGAGTTAGCAGATGCTTTAGAAATTAATTTGAATGCAGTACCAAAAAAATATGAAGGATTAGATGGAACTGAGCTTGCAATTTCAGAATCACAGGAGAGAATGGCAGTAGTTATTGAGGCTGATGCTTTAAATGAATTTATTAAACTTGCTGCGGCAGAAAATTTAGAGGCAACAGTAGTTGCTATAGTTAAAGATCATCATCGTTTAATTATGGACTGGAATGGGAATGATATTGTTAATTTAAGCCGAGAATTTTTAAATACAAATGGAGCAACACAAAAAACTGAGGTTAAGGTATCAAGGCCTAAAAAATCTACTAATTATTTTAAAAATGCAGCAGCAGAGCGCTTGACTGAATCAGATAATTTAAAAGAAAAATGGCTTAGTAATTTAGCTGATATCAATGTGGCAAGTCAAAAAGGATTAATTGAAAAATTTGACAGCTCAATTGGAGCCGGAAGTGTAACAATGCCTTTTGGCGGCAAATATCAGCTGACACCAACTCAAGCAATGACAGCAAAGATTCCTTTAATCAAAGGAGAAACAAATACAGGTACAATTATGAGTCACGGATATGATTCCAAATTAACAACCTGGAGTCCTTTTCATGGAGCTTTATATGCAGTAGTTGAATCTGTTGCTAAAATTGTAGCTTCAGGTGGAGATTATTCTAAAATCAGATTTACTTTTCAGGAATATTTTGAACGTTTAAGAAATAATCCAGAGCGCTGGGGTAAACCATTTAGTGCTCTTTTGGGTGCTTATAAAGCTCAAAAAGATTTTGGGCTGCCTGCTATCGGTGGTAAAGATAGTATGTCAGGAACTTTTAAAGATATAGATGTGCCTCCAACTTTAGTGTCATTCGCAGTAGATACAGTTGATGTTAATAATGTTATTTCACCTGAATTTAAAAAAATTGATAGTAAGCTAATTTATCTGCCGGTTAAGCGCGATGAAGCTGAGATAGCAGATATAGAAAAGCTTAAAAATAATTACAGCAGAGTAGAAAAATTAATTTCTGAAGGAAAAATAAAAGCTGCCTCAGCAATTACAATTGGTGGATTGGCAGAAGCAATTTCTAAAATGAGTTTTGGTAATAAAATTGGAGTAGAGATTACTGCTAAATTGAATCAGGAAGAGCTTTTTTCACCAGAATATGGAGCCCTGATTTTAGAAATAACAGCAGATTCTAAACCAGCAGAATTATTTAATGACTTAGATTTTAAAGTTATAGGAAAAACAATTGAAGCAGAAATTTTAAAAATTAATGGAATTGAAATTACTATAGCAGAAGCTCTTGAAAATTGGAGAGAGCCACTGGAGAAAATATATAAAACTGAAGCAGCTGAAGATGAAATCGCTGCTGTAATTGAGCCAGCAGCAGAAAAAGAGTTATTAAAT
Source organism: Bacillota bacterium (assembly GCA_051746665.1). Taxonomy (GTDB): domain Bacteria; phylum Bacillota; class Halanaerobiia; order Halanaerobiales; family Halanaerobiaceae; genus Halanaerobium. Next base: position 39,452 of record JBNJFG010000007.1, on the reverse strand, counting down.
TTTGAAGTTTGTCAGAGTCAGCAGAGTTATAGTTCTAAAATAAAAGTTGCTAAGCCAAGAGTTTTAATTCCTGTTTTTCCAGGCACAAATTGTGAATACGATACGGCACGTCAGTTTAGAGAGGCTGGAGCTGAGGTTGAAACATTCATTTTCAAAAACTTAGAACCAGAACAGATAGAAGAATCAATTGCAAGGATGGCAGCTTTAATTAGAGAGTCTCAGATTGTAATGCTGCCAGGAGGCTTTAGTGCCGGTGATGAACCAGATGGATCAGGTAAGTTTATTGCAGCCGTATTTAGAAATCCTAAAATTAAAAAGGCTGTAATGGAACTTTTAAAAAAGAGAGATGGCTTAATGCTTGGTATCTGTAATGGTTTTCAGGCTTTAGTGAAATTGGGACTTTTACCATATGGTGAAATTCGAGATTTAACTGAGGATTCACCAACTCTAACCTATAATACAATTGGCCGTCATGTTTCTCAAATGGTAAATACTAAAATCACTTCAAATAAATCACCCTGGCTGGCTAATGTAGAAGTCGGAGATATCCATTCCATTCCGGTTTCTCATGGAGAAGGTCGTTTTGTGGCTGAGCCAACAATGATTAAAAAACTGCAGCAGAATGGACAGTTAGTTACTCAATATGTTGATTTAAATGGGAAGGCAACAATGGAAATTCCTTATAATCCAAATGGGTCAATTGCTGCTGTAGAAGGAATCTGCAGTCCAGACGGCCGAGTTTTTGGTAAAATGGGTCACTCAGAACGAATTGGGAAAAATGTGGCCAAAAATATTGTTGGAGAAAAAGATCAGAAATTGTTTAAAGCAGGAGTAGATTATTTCAAAAAATAAGAAATATAATAACTAGAAATAGTCAGTACTTTTAAAGGGTACTGACTATTCTAATTATTACAAAAAAACTTTACTTTACCTATTGTTGTGATATAATTAACATATAACGTGATATTTAAAACAAACTAATGGGGAGTGATTATTTTGAAAAAGAATATTTATTTATCTATTTTTTGGGGAGTGCTTTTATTATTAGTAAGTTCATCGGTTTTTGCTGGAGCACCAATAGCTGATAGGGGATATACTTCTCCTGAAAATTTAATTAGTTGTGAAGAATTAAACACTATAAAAGATAATGAAGATGTAAAAATAATTGATTTTAGAGGTAATGTGGATTACATAAAAGGCCATATACCTGGAGCTATTCAAATTGGAATAGATGAATTTGAAGATACAGATGCTGAATATAATTATATTATGGCTTCTCCAGAAAAGATTGAAAAATTATTGCAAGAAAAAGGGATAAAAAATAGTGATCTAATTGTTGCATATGATGCGACCAATAATCTTTGGGCGTCTCGAGTTTGGTGGATTTTAAAAATGTATGGACATGACAATGTTAAATTATTAGATGGAGCTTTAGGAAAATGGGAAGAACTAGATTATGAAACTAAAATGGTTGAATTTCAATCATTTGAAAAAAGCAATTATCAAATCGGACCAGTTGAGAAAAATATGGTAGCTGATATGGAAGAAGTTGAGAATGCTATTGATAGAGATAATAGTTTGATTCTTGATGTAAGAGCTTGGGGAGAATATACTGGTGAGGTAGTTTTAGATGGTGCAGCCGAAGGTGGAAGAATACCAGATTCAGTTTGGATAGAGTGGACAGAAGTATTAAATGAAGATGGAACTTTTAAAAATGCTGATGAATTAAAAATGATTTATGAAGAAAAAGGAGTTACTCCGGATAAAATTATTTACCCTTATTGTCAGGGAGCTATTCGATCCTGTCATACCACATTTGTTTTAAATGCACTTTTAGGATATCCAGAAGTTAAAAATTATGATGGTTCTTGGGTTGAATGGAGTAATGAAAACATGCCAATTGCTGTTGGTGAAAATAATTAAAAAATAAAAATTCATAATTCCTTCACATTTACACCTTATGATATAATTAAAGCAAAACACTCAAGATTAAATAAGGGAGTAGTGATATTATGTTTAGATTCGGTCCTATGGGAAGATTCGGCCATATGGGATTCAATAGTTTCTGGGGAGGTGGAGGTTTTATGATGATATTCTGGGTTATTATACTGGCAGCCATAATTTATTTTATTGTTCAAAAAAGTAATGAAAATAATCATCACAACCAGGATTATAATCGTAATCAATATAATGACCAACAAATTAGTGATCACTATCGAGATAGCGCAGAAGAAACTGCTCGTCAGCGATATGCTAAAGGTGAAATTTCTAAAGAAGAATTTGAAGAAATTTTAAGTAATTTAAGAAAATAATTTTATAAATTAAAAAAAGTGGCTTTGATTCTTAAAAAGAATTAAGGCTGCTTTTTCTATTTTTAAATGAAATAAAAAAGATAAAAACAAAGCTCTCAGAACGGAGGGTTGTACATCAACCAAAAAAAATAGTATAATAAAGTTAAATCTAGTACTTACAATTTTTTAAATATGGTGGAGATAAATGTATAGATTTGCCTAATTAACACTATTTCTGCTATAATAAAATTTGTTCTAAAAAAATTAATACTTTTTGAGGTGAAATTAATGAGAACAGTTGGTACAGAAGTGAGAGGACTTAGAGCTCCGATAGTTAAAGAAGGAGATCAACTGGTAGAAATAGTTGTTGATTCTTTAAAGCAGTCAATTCATGAGGAAGGTTATGAACTTAGAGACAAAGATGTTTTAGGGATAACTGAATCATTGGTTGCTAGAGCACAGGGGAATTATATTGATATTAAAGATATTGCTGATGAAATAAATGAAACTTTTAGTGGAGATTCAATTGGAATTGTATTTCCTATTTTAAGTAGAAATCGCTTTTCGATGATTTTAAAAGGGATTGCAGCTAGTGGGAAAAAACTATATTTACAGCTGAGTTATCCAAATGACGAGGTCGGAAATCCTCTTTTAGATGCCCGAAAAATCTATGATCTAAAAATTGATCCGTATCAGTATGTTATTGAAGAGGAAGAATATTATCAAAAATTTTCAGATTTTAAGCACCCTTTTACAGGGGTAAATTATGTTGATCTGTATAAGGAAATTGCTGCAGAAACAGAAATTGAAATAATAGCAGCTAATCAACCTGAAACAATTTTAAATTATACTGATCAAGTAATTGCAGCTGATATTCACACAAAAGAACGGACTAAAGAAATTTTAAAGGAAAATGGAGCTGTAAAAGTTATTAGTCTTGATGAAATTTGTAATAAAGATCAGGGTAAGGGATATAATTCAGATTATGGACTTTTAGGATCAAATAAGGCATCTGAAGATAGGCTGAAACTGTTTCCGAAAGATGGACAGAATTTTGTTGAAGAAGTAAAAAAAGAAATAAGAGAATTTAGCGGCAAAGAAGTTGAAGTAATGATTTATGGAGATGGAGCTTTTAAAGATCCCGCAGCAAAAATTTGGGAACTTGCTGATCCAGTTGTTTCGCCGGCTTATACAAAAGGTCTAGAGGGGACTCCAAATGAGGTTAAATTGAAATATTTAGCTGATAATGAGCTTAAAAGTTTAAAGGGTGAAGAATTATTAGCAGCTATGAAAAAAGAAATTAAGGGAAAAGAAGATGATTTAACTGCTAATCTTAAAGCTCAGGGTACAACCCCTAGAAGATTAACTGATTTACTGGGAAGTTTATGTGATTTAGTTAGCGGTAGTGGTGATAAAGGAACACCTATAATTTTAATTCAGGGTTATTTTGATAATCTGGCAGATGAATAATTTTTTATAAAGTCATTAACAAAAAGGAGAAAAAATTATGAAGGAAAAAATTGCAGTTGTAACTGATAGTACTTCAGATTTGACGAAAGAACAACTAGAACAATATGGTATAACTTCAATCCCTTTAAAGGTTATTTACAGTGATAGTCAGTTCCATGATCGAGTTGATATTACGCCAGCAGAAGTTTATGAGAGCTTTGAAAGAGAAATACCAACTACTTCTATGCCATCTCCTCAGGAAATAATGGATGTCTATAATGAATTAAAAGAAGAAGGCTACACTCATATTATTTCTATTCACATTTCGAGTGGGCTTTCTGCAACTTACAGTAATTGTATGATGGTTGCTGACCAAATTGAAGGAATAGAAGTTGAAGTAATTGATTCAAAAATGCTTTCAAAAGGTCTAGGAAGACTTGTGCTTTATGCAGATGATTTAATTAAAGATGAAGATCTAAGTTTTAATGAAATTATTGAAAAAGTTGAAGCAAAAAAAGATAAGATTGAAGTCTTTTTTGTGGTAGAAACTCTTAAATATCTCAAAAAGGGTGGGAGAATTGGTAAGGTGTCTGGAACTATTGCTGAATTTTTAAATATAAAACCTATAATTGCTATTGATGATGAAGGAGAATATTTTACTTTTGATAAGATTAGAGGTCGTAAAAGATCATTAAAAAAGATGTATTCTATAATTAAAGATAGATTAAAGGAAGGAAAAGAATATGTTGTTGATGTGATGAATGCTGCAGCTGAAGAAGAAGCTCAGGGTCTTTTAGATAAATTCAAGCAGTTATCTCAAGTTAAAGAAACTTACTTTAGTGAAATTAGTCCAGTTATGGTTGTTCACACTGGCCCAGGATTAATTGGTGTTGTATTAACTGAAGTTGAGAAAAAAAGTTAGTTTTATTTTATAATTTACAATTTAGAATTTATGATATAAGAAAACAGTCTCTTTGAGGCTGTTTTCTTTAACTATCATACTTGACAAAAATGCTCAACTTTATTATAATTTTATTAACAATAAAAATTAAATCGAAGGGTGATGAAAATGGCTAAAAAGAAAAAGTTTGAGCTTGATTGGTCAAAAAATCAGATTTTTGATTATAAGTTAATTAAAGATCCAGAAAATAATGTATCACACATCGAGAAGAGAAAGAAAAAAATTGAACAGGGAGAAGTAGAGTGTTCTGAATGGTGGTTATGTTGGAGAAAGTGATATTTTTTATCAAAATATCTTTAAATGCAAAAACAAGTAAAGCAATTTAGAAAATCCTCTTTTAGTTTGCAGCTGAGAGAGGTTTTTATTTTAAAAAGCAGGAATTTGAGAAGCTATATATAATTCAAATAATAATAACTTAATTAATATAACTGTATTAGGAGTTGATTATATGGATTTTTATTCTGAATTTAGCAAAAATTATGATAAAATTTTTCCTCTTAACTCAAAAAAAATTGAATTAATCGACAATACATTTAAAGATCTCAAAGAAAAAAGAGAAGAAATTGAGCTTTTAGATGTTGGATGTGGGACTGGGAGTTATGCTATTGCTTTAGCAGAAAAAGATTATCAGGTAAAAGGAATTGATCTTGATGCAGAGATGATTTCTATAGCAGAATCGAAAATGAATGAAGCACGGGTTAAAGTTGATTTTTATAGAATGGGAATGTTAAGTTTAAAGAAAAAATTTAAAGCAGAAAGTTTTGATGGTATTTATATTATTGGTAATGTGCTGGTTCATCTAAAAAAAGACGAGATTAAAGATTTTTTAAATCTGGCAGCAGAACTATTAAAAGAAAATGGTAAAATTTTTATTCAGATAGTTAATTATAATCGGATTCTGGAGTTGGATCTGGATGGTTTACCAACGATTTACAGTAAAGATGATTCTGTTCGCTTTGAGCGCAACTATAAATATAATAAAAAAGAAAATATAATATATTTTAAAACTAAATTAATTGATCATTTTGATGACCAGATTTTATCAGAAAACAAAATAGAACTTTATCCAATTTGTAGAAATGAGTTGGAATCAGTTTTGAAAAGAACAGGATTTAAAATTGAAAAGATTTATGGAAGTCCGGCTGGTGACAATTATCGAGAATTAAGCTCGATTCCATTGATTATTACTGCTCAAAAAAATAAATAAAAGAGAGAGGGAGGTTAAATGAAAAAAGATATTTCTGATTGGCGTCTAGGATTTCTGGGTTTTTTAGGGTTTATGGGTTTTCAAGCTTTTTTTCTTGAACAACCAATTTACTTATTATATTTTTCATTTTTTAGTTTTTTCTCAGCCTTTCGTTATAAATACCCCAAACTTAAATATTTAGGATTACTTGGATTACTGGGAATTATTCTTTATTTGCTTACTTTAATTGATGTGATTATAGTTTGACTTATTTTTTTAAGAATTTGAGACAGAGAATTCAAATAATAGATTTATTAAATAATAATAGAAAATCAACAATAAATGTGGGCAGATATATGCTCACTTTTTGTTTTCTAAGCAGGTAATGAAATAGATTCATTGAATAATTACTTTAACGAGAAATTAAATTTTTAATAAGGAGCAGATAGATGATTAATCACATACATCTTTTGGGACCATCAGGTTCTGGAACAACTACAATTGGGGAAAAGCTTAGTGAGGCTTATGATCTGGCTCACTTTGATGCAGATAATTATTTTTGGAAACCTACTAATCCACCCTATCAGCATTTACGTTCTATTGAAGAAAGACGGAGACTGCTAAAAAAAGATCTAAAAAGTGAATCAGGTTGGGTAATTAGCGGTTCTTTTTGCGGTTGGGGAGATATCTTTATGGATCAATTTGATCTGGTGATTTATCTTTGGACACCAATAAATGTCAGACTGCAGCGATTAAAAAGTAGAGAGCAAAAACGATTTGGTAGTGCAGTGCTGCCGGGTGGAAAAATGTTTGAGAGACATCAAAAGTTTTTGGATTCAGCTTCCAGATATGACTATGATCAGACAGAAATCAGAAATAAGAGAAGCCATGAAGAGTGGATGCAAAAATTAGAGTGTCCGATTTTAAAAATTGAAGGAGAAAAGTCTGTAGCAGAAATAATGAAGATAATAAAAGAAAAAATTGCAGAACTTGAAAATTAAATTTAGTAATTAGTTAAAAGTAAAATCATTGGAATTAAGTAATTTTAAATAGAGCTAAATTAAGTATGATTAAATATGGGATGACAAAGGTGGGATAAAATGAGCAGTATTATAGTTTTAACTAATGAAATATTTAGCTTACCTCAGGGGGCGGAAGCGGAAATTAGAGAAATTGCTCCAGAAATAGAATTAGATATTGTCGAATCAAGTTTTGATTATTCTGAATTAATAAAAGAAGCAGAAATAGTATTTGGCTGGCCCAAAACTGATTTAGTAAAAAAGGCGAATAATTTAAAATGGCTCCATCTACCGAGTGCAGGAGTAGATCGTTATGCAAATAAAGAAATTTATCAAAATCAGGATATTGTGCTGACAAATTCTAGTGGAGTTTACGGTAAACCTATTGCAGAACACGTTTTTGCGATGATTATGGCTCATAATAGAAATTTAATTGATTATGCCTACGATAAAAAAGAAAAGAAGTGGCAGCGCAAAAATGAAATCAAAGATTTTTTTAATTCTACAGTCGGAATTTTGGGGCTGGGAGATATAGGAAGTACTATCGCTAAAAGAGCTAAGGCCTGGGGAGCTAATGTTCTGGCTCTAAAAAGAACAATGACTGAACTGCCCGATTATGTTGATCGGATATATTTAAATCAGGATTTAGATGAATTGCTTAAGATATCTGATTATATTATTTTGACTCTTCCCGGTACACCTGAAACAGAAGGAATAATTGGTAGGAATGAATTAAAAATGATGAAAGATTCAGCTTTTATAGTTAATATTGGTAGAGGTTCACTAATTAATCAGGAGGCTCTGATTGAAGCTCTAAAAGAAAAATGGATTGCTGGAGCTGGTTTAGATGTCACGGAACCAGAACCATTACCGGAAAAAAGTGCTTTGTGGGAGCTGGATAATGTGATTTTAACTCCTCACACCTCCGGTTTTTCTCCGACTAATGATCAGCGTCGTTTTGAAATTTTTAAAGATAATTTAAAACATTATGTTAATAATGAAAACCTCTTGAATAAAGTTGATTTTAAATTAAAATATTAAATTATTTTGAGCTGTTCTTAATTGAGCAGCTTTTTAAAAATTGAAGCTAAAATATCTATAATTTGTTTAGAAAAATAAAGGTTAATAGTAATTGTTAGCGAAGTAATAAAATATAAACTTAAGGAGTAATCTTTTTAAATAATTATAACGATATTTCAAGATATAAATCAAAAAAAATTCAAAAAGGAGTTAGAAAATGAGCAAAGAAATTTTCAGCGAAAAAGAAATCAGAAAATTTAAAATAAATAAATTTATTGAAGCTGAGGATATAGTAATTAATGAAAGTCCGCTGACACTTTTTATAAATGGCTATCAATTTTTAACTCTCATGATTTTAAAAGAAAATTTAGAGGAGTTGATAATAGGCTTTCTAGCAGCTGAAGGGATTATCGAAAAAAAGCAGGATCTTAAAAGTATTGATTTAAAACACGAAGAAACAGTGGCCATGATAGAAATAAAAGCTGATTTTTCACCAAATAATTATAAAAAGCGAACTTTGACTTCAGGTTGTGGAGCTGGCTCAACTTTTATAAATCTTGAAGATTGTGCAAGGACTCAAGCAATAACAAGTAAGCAGAAGTATCAGGCAGAAATTTTTACTTCTCTAATGTTTGAACTACAGCAAAACTCTAAATATTTTCAGAAAACAGGTGGTACACATACAGCAGCTTTAGCTTCAGCAGATAAAATAATTTATCAGCTAGAAGACATCGGACGTCATAATGCTCTGGATAAGGTAATTGGTAGGGCTTTAATAGAAAATATTGATTTAAAAAATAAAATAATACTCACAAGCGGCAGGATTTCTTCTGAAATGATAATTAAAGTTCTTAAACAGGGGATTCCATTTCTATTATCTCGCTCAGCTCCAACAGATTCTGCAGTTAAGATTGCAAGAGATAGAAATATGACACTAATTGCTTTTTGCAGAGGACAGCGTTTTAATATTTATAGTGGAGAAGGAAGGGTCATATTAAAGTAATTATTTGTCATTATACTTTTCATTCAAAAATATAACAAAATGAAAGGGGATTGCTGATGGGAGCTAAAAAAAGAGTTTTAATTGCTAAACTTGGACTGGATGGACATGATCGTGGGGCAAAGGTTGTGGCTCGGGCTCTAAAAGAAGCTGGAATGGAGGTTATTTACACAGGACTTCGTAATACTTCAGAAGAGGTTGTACGAACTGCTCTCCAGGAAGATGTAGATATAATAGGGGTTAGTATTCTTTCAGGAGCGCATAAAACACTTGTTAAAAAATTATTTGAGTTTATGGAAGCGGAAAATATTAGAGACACTTCAGTTATTGTTGGTGGTATAATTCCGAAAGATGATTATGAATATCTTAAAAATCTAGGTGTTAATAAAATATTTGGTAGTGGAACTTCAATTAAAGAAATACTCAGCTATTTAAAAGAATTAAATTAATTTAAAAAGTAAAAATATTAAAAGGAAGGGAGGAAGTGGCTTGTCTAATCAAAAAGATAAATTGTTTTCTCAAGACCTTAAAGAATTCATTAATGCAATTAGAGCTGGAAAAGAAAAAGAAACAGCAAGAGCCATCTCTCTTTTAGAAAATAATGATCCTTTGAGTCAGGAAATTATGAAGGAGTTTTATAAAAATTATAATAAACCATATATTATTGGGATTACAGGACCTGCTGGTTCAGGTAAAAGTTCACTCCTTAATTTGATCTTAAAAAAATTATTAAAAAAAACAAAAGAAAAAATTGCAGTAATTGCAGTTGATCCCAGCAGCCAAAAGAGTGGAGGAGCTTTTTTAGGAGATAGAATAAGAATGAAAGAATTAATCAATGATCAGCAGATTTTTATCCGCAGTATGGCCAGCCGGGGAAGCCTTGGTGGAGTTAATACTGCTGTTTATGATACAGCAGTAATACTGGCAGCTGCCGGTTATCAAAAGATTTTTATAGAAACAGTTGGAGTTGGGCAGACAGAAATTGATATAGTAAGTCTGGCTGATACAACTTTAGTTGTTACAGTCCCGGAAGCTGGAGATGAAATTCAAATTTTTAAATCAGAATTAATGGAAATTGGGGATATTTTTATTCTTAATAAATCTGATTTGCCTCAGGCAGCTAAAATGGAAGTTTTGATTAAGTCTCTCTTTTCTTTAAAAAAAGAAGAAAGTTCCAGTAAATTAAAGAGTGAAAGTTTAGAGACAAACTGGCAGAATCTCCTTTTAAAAACTTCAGCTTTAAATAATCAGGGTATTGATAATTTAATTCAAGAAATAGAAAATCATTATAATTACTTAAAAACAAATCATATTTTAGATAATAATAAAAAAGATCAGCAAAAAAAACATTTATTAAATTTACTGCAGGCTGAGATTACAGAAAAATTATTATTTAAATTCAACCAAAGTGAAGACTTAGAGAAAAATTTAGCAAGAATTTTAAGCGGAGAAATTTCGCCATATCAGCTAGTTGAGCAATTTATTGATAATAATTTAAAAATCTGAGTTGACTTGTGGTCAGTTTTTTGCTATCCTTAATGTTGTCGATTAAATAAAGGAGGTAAATATGAATCTCAAAAATATAGAACATATTGGTATTGCTGTTCAAAATCTGGAAGAATCACTCGATTTTTATCAAAATATTTTAGGTTTAGAATTTCTTAAACAGGAAAAAGTTGAGTCACAGGGAGTTAATATTGCTTTTTTGAAAATCGGAGAAAGTAAAATAGAGCTGCTTGAGCCCTTAAATGAAGAGAGTACTATTGCCAGATTTATAAATAAGAACGGCCAGGGGATTCATCACTTTGCAATTTTAGTCGACAGCATTGAAGATAAGATTAAAACGATGCAGGCTCAGGGAGCTAGATTAATTGGAGATGAGGCGACAGAGGGTGCAGATAATATGAAGATTATTTTTATCCATCCCAAAACAACAAATGGAGTCTTATTAGAATTATGTGAACCACTTGCTAAGGAGGAAAAATAATGTCAGTAAAAGATAGGGAACAGTCACTAGAAAATAAAAAAGAGACGATTCGTCAGGGTGGCGGCCCGGCGAGAATCGAAAAACAGCATAAAAAAAATAAAAAAACCGCCAGAGAAAGAATTGAATATTTACTTGATGATGGTACGTTTAATGAACTGAATATGTTTGTGGAAAACCGCAGCACTTCTTTAGGAATGGACGAAAAAGAAGTTCCAGGAGAGGGAGTTGTAGTTGGTTATGGTACAATTGAAGGCCGCTTAGTCTATGTTTATGCTCAGGACTTTACAGTAATGGGAGGTTCTGTTGGTGAAGCTCATGCCAATAAAATTTCTGAGGTAATGGATTTGGCTGTTAAAAATGGTGCACCAGTAATTGGTCTTAATGATTCCGGTGGAGCCAGAATCAATGAAGGCATAGATTCTCTTAATGGTTATGGAGAAATCTTCTACCGTAATACTAAAGCATCAGGTGTAGTGCCACAGATTACAGCAATTTTAGGTCCATGTGCCGGTGGAGCAGTTTATTCTCCAGCGATTACAGACTTCATTTTTATGGTTGACCAGACATCAAAGATGTTTATTACTGGTCCCAGTGTAATTAAATCTGTTACAGGGGAGGAAGTCTCAGCTGAAGAATTAGGTGGAGCTCAAACTCACAATCAAATTAGTGGTGTTGCCCATTTTATGGAGGACAGTGAAGAAGCTGCGCTGGATAATATTAGAAAATTATTATCTTACATACCTGATAACTATAAAGAAGAGCCTAAAAGGCTTGAAGTACAGGATGACCCGGGACGCAGTACTGAGGAAATTAAAGAAATTGTTAATGAAAATCCTCAAAAAGCCTATGATGTCAGAGATGTAATTGATATTCTGGCAGATAAAGATAGTTTTATGGAAGTTCAGCCTTATTTTGCTCAAAATGCAGTTGTTGGTTTTGCTAGATTAAACGGCCGCAGTGTCGGTATTATTGCAAATCAACCCCAGTATTTAGCAGGGTGTTTAAATATAGATGCTTCCACAAAAATTGCACGTTTTATTCGTTTTTTAGATAGCTTTAATATCCCGATTATTTCTTTAGTTGATGTTCCAGGCTATATGCCGGGTACAGAACAGGAATATGGAGGAGTAATTCGTCATGGGGCAAAAGTACTTTATGCTTATTCAGAAGCAACTGTACCCAAAATTACTCTAATTATGCGCAAAGCATATGGTGGAGCCTATATTGCAATGGGAAGTCGTTCTGTCAGAGCAGATTTAGTTTATGCCTGGCCAATAGCAGAAATTGCCGTTATGGGTCCTGAAGGGGCAGCGAATGTAATTTACAGAAAAGAAATTAAAGCAGCTGATGATCCAGATAAACTTCGTCAGGATAAAATTGATGAATATAAAGATAACTTTGCTAATCCATATATTGCAGCTAAACGAGGAATGGTCAATGATGTAATTAAGATGGAAGAAACCAGGGCTAAACTAATTAATGGTTTAGAAATGATGAGCAATAAGCGTGAAGATGGACAGGATAAAAAACACGGTAATATTCCTTTATAAAAAAATGTAAAGAACAGCTGAAATTAACTGATCTAATTCAGAATGATCTGGATTAAATTATAAAAATAGTAATAAGTAGGTGAAAGTATGAATAATTATGTTCTTGGTCTGGAGTTATTAGTAATTGGGATGGGAACAGTTTTTCTTTCCCTTTATCTACTCTCAGTTTTCCTTCATTTTAGTGGAAAACTATTTGGACCTGATAGTAAAGATAAAAAGAAAAACAAAAAGACAGTTGAAAATTCAAAATCTGCAGCAGAAAATAAAGCAGTACTATTTGATGAATCAGAACAGGTGATTTCTCCTAAAAAAGTTGCAGCAGTTACTGCTGCTGTATATGAAATGTTAAATGATCAAAAAAAATATAAGATAATATCTATTCAAAAAAGTAATCAAAACTGGAAAAGATAGGAGCTGAATATAGTATGAAAAAATTTAGAGTTGAGGTAGATGGTGAAGAATTTATTGTAAATGTTGAGGAAATTGGAAGTGAAGTTAATGGAGAAAAAGCAGCAGCCAGCACAAGTAATGCCGGCAGCAGAAGTTCTGCAGCTGCAAAGAAATCAGCACCAAAAAAAGCTGCTCCAAAGCCTAAAAAACAGCCTCAAAGAGAAATGTCAGCACCAGCTGATATCGGTGAAGGAGACATTTTAGCACCAATGCCGGGAAGTATTTTAGAAATCAATGTTAAAAAAGGTGGTAGTGTCAGCAAAGGTGATATTTTAGTTGTTTTAGAAGCAATGAAAATGGAAAATGAAATCACTGCAGCTGGATCAGGAACTGTTAAAGATATTAAAGTAAGAGTCGGAGACAGTGTTGATGCAGAAGATTTACTGCTGGTAATTGAGTAGGGGGTTAAATCATGTTAGATAAGATTTCACTATTTGTCCAGTCAACAGGTTATCTAAATCTGAGCTTAGGACAATTTATAATGATTATCATTGCCTCTATACTTTTATATTTGGCAGTGGTTAAAGAATACGAGCCACTACTTTTAGTGCCAATTAGTTTTGGAATGCTTTTAGTTAATCTTCCTTTAGGAGGATTAATGGCAGCTGGAAAAGATGGTCAGGTTGGAGGCCTATTATACTACCTTTATCAAGGAGTAAAATTGGGTATTTATCCACCAATTATCTTTATGGGAGTTGGTGCCTGGACTGATTTTGGTCCAATGATCGCTCAGCCAAAAACTGCTTTATTAGGAGCAGCAGCACAGGTTGGTATTTTTGCTACCATTTTTGGAGCAATTGCCCTTGGGTTTTCACCTGCGGAAGCTGGAGCAGTTGGAATAATTGGAGGAGCAGATGGTCCAACCGCAATTTTTGCTGCCAGTCAGTTAGCACCACATTTGTTGGGGCCAATTGCTGTAGCGGCTTATTCGTATATGGCTTTAGTACCTATTATTCAGCCGCCGATTATGAAAGCATTAACTACTAAAGAAGAGCGTCAGGTGAAAATGGAGCAGTTAAGGCATGTAACAAAAAAGGAAAAAATTATTTTCCCAATTGCTGTAACTCTGCTCGGAGGTTTATTAGTACCATCCGCTTTACCTCTTTTAGGAAGTCTCATGTTTGGTAATTTAATGCGTGAGGTAGGAGTAGTTGACCGTTTACTTAAAACAACTCAAAATGCTCTAATGAACATAGTAACCCTATTTTTGGGATTAACTGTTGGAGCCACAGCCAGTGCTGAAGCATTTTTAAATACACAGACTCTTGGTATTTTAGTTTTAGGTTTAATTGCTTTTAGTTTTGGTACAGCAACTGGAGTACTGCTTGGAAAGCTAATGTATCGTTTAAGTGGTGGAAAAATTAATCCACTGATTGGAGCAGCGGGAGTGTCTGCAGTTCCAATGGCAGCCAGAGTTGTACAGAAAGTTGGTCAGGAAGAAAATCCTTCTAATCATCTTTTAATGCACGCTATGGGGCCAAATTTTGCTGGTGTTATTGGATCTGCAATTGCAGCAGGTACCTTACTTTCAATTCTTGGTTAATATTCATTAGCAATAAATGATATAATTTAATAATTTAGAAAAGATTAGGCCAGCAGTTAAACTGCCGGCTTAATTTTAAAGCTAATTTGTCAGAAAATTAAATTAATAAATATTATTATTTTTAAAAAAAGTAATGAGTAGCGAGCAGCTGGCTTCATCTCCGCCTGTAATCAGGCAGTAAGATAGTTAAAAATCTATTTTTAAGGAGTGAAAATATGGCCAGAGGTGATAGGGTTAAATTAGAAAATCCTGACTGGTGTAAAAATTGTGGAATTTGTGTTTCGGTTTGTCCTACTGATATTTTAGTAGAAGGTAGCGACAGAGTCGAAATAGTTGATTTAGAAAAATGTATAGGCTGTAAAAATTGTGAGTTAATCTGTCCAGACTTTGTTCTGAAGGTGGTGGGTCAAGATGAAAACTAAAATATTCAAACCTGAAAAAAGAGCTGTGCTTACTCAGGGAGATCAGGCAGTCGTAGAAGGTGCCCTGGCAGCAGGAGTTAGTTTTTTTGCTGGTTATCCAATAACTCCAGCTTCTGAAATAGCTGAAGGATTTGCCAGAGAACTTCCAAAAAGAGGAGGTAAGTTTTTGCAGATGGAAGATGAGATTGCCGGAATGGCAGCCGTAATTGGAGCTTCATTAGCCGGCGAAAAAGCAATTACTGCTACCAGTGGTCCTGGATTTGCTTTAAAGCAAGAAAACTTAGGATTTGCAACAATGATAGAGGCACCGGTAGTTGTTGTAAATGTTCAAAGAGTTGGACCTTCTACTGGCCTACCAACATCACCTTCCCAGGGAGATGTGATGCAGACCCGCTGGGGAAGAAATGGCGATCAAGAAATAATTGCTCTGGCACCAGCATCAGTTGCTGAAAGTTATGAATTAACAATTAAAGCTGTTAATTTAAGTGAAAAATTCAGGCAGCCAGTAGTTTTACTTTTAGATGAAGTGATTGGACATTTGAGAGAAAAAATTTATTTTAAAAATAGTGATGAGATTGAAATTTATGAACGTAAAAAACCTAAACTCGATCAAAATCCAGATCAATACTTACCTTACCAGCTAACAGATGATCTAATACCTCCGATGGCTGATTATGGCAGCGGTCTTAAATATCATACAAGTGGTCTTTTTCATGATCAAAGTGGTTTTCCAGATGGAAAGAAAGAAACTGCAAAGCTAATGCAGGATCGTCTTCATAACAAGCTTCATAATAATCTGGATCAGATAATTTTTTATGAAAAAGATATTAGAAGTGACGATCGGGTAGCTGTTTTAAGCTATGGTTCAACTGCTAGAACTGCAATTAGTGCAGTTAATACAGGTCGTAAGGATAAGCTTAAAGCTGGTTGGTTTAAGCTGCAGACTATCTGGCCCTTTGCAGAAGAAGCTGTGGCAGAACTTGCTTCTCAGGTAGAAACTATTATTGTGCCTGAATTAAATCAGGGACAGCTAATTCGGGAAGTAAAAAGAGCAGCTGCAGGTAAAGCTAAAGTTCTTGGTATAAATTCTTATGCAGGAGATTTAATTAAGCCAGAAGAAATTAGAGCGTTGCTGGAGGAGGTATTATAATGGATTTTGATAAATATTTAAGAAAAGATAAACTGCC
Organism: Bacillota bacterium; assembly: GCA_051746665.1. GTDB lineage: Bacteria > Bacillota > Halanaerobiia > Halanaerobiales > Halanaerobiaceae > Halanaerobium. Next base: position 23,387 of record JBNJFG010000007.1, on the reverse strand, counting down.
TCATATCTGGTGTCCTGGTTGTGGACATGGTACAATTCTAAATTCATTTATTAGAGCTTTTGCTGAAAGCAATCTTGACCAAGACAAAACTGTTGTGATTTCTGGTATTGGTTGTTCTGGTAGGGCTACAGGTTATTTGAATTTTGATACTCTGCATACTACTCATGGGAGAGCTATTGCTTTTGCAACTGGAGTAAAAATGGCAAATCCAGAGCTAAATGTAATTGTAATGACCGGTGATGGAGATGGGTCAGCAATTGGAGGCAATCATCTAATTCATGCAGCCCGCAGAAATATTGACCTGACTGTAATTTTATTTAACAATCAGATTTATGGAATGACAGGAGGCCAATTTTCTCCGATGACTCCAACTGGTGATCAGGCAACTACTGCTCCTTATGGAAATATAGATCAAAATTTTGATCTGGCAAAACTTGTAGAAGGGGCAGGGGGTACTTTTATAGCCCGTGGAGCAACCTATGATCCAAGACAGTTAAAAAAATTATATCTCGCTGCTTTAAAACACAGAGGTTTTTCTTTTGTAGAAAGTTTTTCTCAGTGTCCAGTTAGTTATGGTCGTCAAAATAGTGCTGGTGATGCTGTAGAAATGCTTAAAAAACAGGAGCAGAATACAATTAGTTTCAAAAAATGGCAGGAGTTGAGCCCTGAAGAAAAAGCAGAAAAATATCCTCTAGGAATTCTAAAAAAGCTTGATGATCCAGAAAGTGAATATACAGATCGCTACCAAAAAATAATAGATAAGTTAAACAAAGAGGAGGCTTTATAATGGGCAGATATGAGATCAGATTAAGTGGTGCGGGTGGACAGGGAATGATTCTTGCAGGAATTATTTTAGCAGAAGCAGGAGTTATGGTTGATAACTTAAATGTTAGTCAGAGTCAATCTTATGGTCCTGAATCAAGAGGAGGGGCCAGCAGAGCAGAAGTTGTATTTGATGAGGATCAGATCGATTTCCCAAAAGTTATTAAGCCTGATCTGCTTGTCTGTTTAACTCAAGAAGCATTTGAACAATATGGTGCAGATTTAAAAAATTATGGGGTTATTATTGCAGATAGCAAAATTGATATTTCAAAGATTAAGCCTGAGTTCAAAGATAATATTTATCAGCTTGATATTTTAGATTTAGCAGCAAATGAAATCGGAAAAGAAATTTCAGCTAATATGATTGTTTTAGGGATAATCTCTAGAATAATTCAAACTAAAATACCTGTCGAATTCATTAAAAAAGCAATTATTGAAAAGGTGCCACCTAAAACTGTTGATAATAATATCGAGGCATTTGAACTTGGTTTTGATCTCAAATTAGATAAAAGGAGTTATGCTTATGGAAGAATATAAAAATAATAAGCAAAAAAAGGGCAAATTATCTGATCTAAAAAAAGCAGAGAAGCAGTGGCAGGAAAAAAAATATCAAAAAACAGTTGAGCGTTTTGGTTTAAGAAAAGATAATTTTGAATCTGATGCAGAAAAAGAGCCTGAACCCTTATACACACCTTTAGATTTAGAAAATATTGATTATCAGCATGATCTTTCTTTTCCAGGTGAATTTCCTTATACCCGGGGAGTATATTCTACAATGTATCGTTCCCGTCTCTGGACAATGAGGCAGTATTCGGGTTATGGAACCGCTGAAGAAACAAATCAGCGTTTTAAATATCTTTTGGATCAGGGGCAGACAGGTTTAAGTGTGGCGTTTGACCTTCCAACTCAAATTGCTTATGACTCTGATCATCCTCTAGCCGAAGGAGAAGTAGGTAAGGTTGGAGTAGCAATTGACAGTGTTGAAGATATGCAGAGGCTTTTTTCTGATATTCCATTAGACCAGGTTAGCACATCAATGACTATTAATGCACCTGCAGCTGTTATTCTAGCGATGTACATTGTTACAGCTGAAAAACAGGGGGTTGAACCTAATCAACTTTCTGGAACTATTCAAAATGATATTTTAAAAGAATATGTTGCCAGGGGAACTTATATTTATCCACCTGAAGCTTCACTAAAACTAATAACAGATATATTTGATTACTGTTCAAAAGAAATGCCGGCATTTAACACTATTAGTATTAGCGGCTATCATATTCGAGAAGCTGGTTCTAATGCAGTTCAAGAACTGGCATTTACTCTTGCAGATGCTGTAGAGTATGTAAAATCAGCTTTAAAAATAGGATTGGATGTCGATGATTTTGCTCCGCGATTATCGTTTTTCTTTGCTGCACAGATGAATATTATGGAAGAAACAGCAAAATTTAGGGCTGCTCGTAAGCTGTGGGCTGAAATAATGGAAGAGCAGTTTGGTGCTCAAAAAGAAAAGTCTAAATTATTGCGTTTTCATACTCAGACTGCAGGAACCGCATTAACTGCTGAGCAGCCTTTAAATAATATAATTCGAGTTACAATTCAGTCACTTGCAGCAGTTATGGGAGGAACTCAATCTCTGCATACAAACTCTTATGATGAAGCTCTATCTTTACCATCTGAAGAAGCTGTTGAAATTGCTTTGAGAACTCAACAGATAATTGCAGAAGAAAGCGGAATTGCTGATGTGATTGATCCTTTAGGTGGATCTTATTATTTAGAAGAGTTGACTGCTGCATTTGTTGAAAAGACAAAAAAATATTTAGAAAAAATTGATCAACTTGGAGGTATGGTTGAGGCTATTAAAACAGGATATGTACAAAAAGAAATTCAGGAAAGTGCTTATCGAAAGCAAAAAGAAATTGATGAAGAAAAAAAGATAGTTGTTGGAATTAATAAATATAGATGGGGTAATCAAGATGCAGAAATGGAACTGCTAAAAGTTGATCCCAAATTAGAAAAAGCACAAAAAGAAAGACTTGAAAAATTAAAGAGAAAAAGAGACCAGAAGTTTGTTAAAAAAACTTTAAATGAAGTAAAAAATGCAGCTGAAAGTGGAAAAAATTTAATGCCTCCAATTATTAAAGCTGTAAGAGCAAAGGCAACTTTGAACGAAATTAGTGATCAATTGCGAGAAGTATTTGGCGAATATAAAAATAGAAATATTTAATTATTATTAAAAACCCTGCTTTAAAGGCAGGGTTTTTGTAATTTATAAAGAATTATAATCTTAAGTAATACTATATTTTTTATTAGTTTTGAAATTAATTTAAAATTTATATTTGAAAAAATCACTGGGGGGAAAATTTATGTCAAAAGATAAAAGGAAAAATTTAAAAAAGAAGCTCAACAATTTAACAGAAGAAGTTGTTTTAGAACAGCTAGAAGATTTTCTTAAAAGAGAAGAGTTTGCTGATGTATGTAAAGATGAAGAATATTTATTAGATATGGCAACATATGCTTTAAATCGTTTACCGGCAAAATATGTGACTTCATCAAAAGGAGAAGCAGTTTTTAAAACAGAAGAACTTGAACAGCAGCATTCAGCAGATGTAATTTCTGTAGTGATTAGAGCTATTAAAGTAGTATCTGAAGACTATGATCAGAATGATAATGATAAATAAATTTAATTTTACAAAATATTAGGAGAGATATTATGATAAATGAACGATTTTTTAAAACTGGCCATGCAATAATTATTTTATTAGTTATAATATTTCTTTTGGGACAGATACCATATTTCACAGTTCCTTTAACTTCAGTAATGAGTTTTGTTTTACTTCCTCTGTTATTTAGTTCATTTTTTTATTATTTAATGAGACCACTTGTTAGATATTTATATAAATGGATAAATAACAAATCACTGGCAATAGTAATTTCATTACTAGTTGTTCTTGCTATCTTAATAATTGTATTTTATTTTGGGGGCAGTATTATTTATGAGCAGGGTAAAGAGCTAAGTCAGAGTTTAAGTGGTAATTATAATTATATTTATAACTTAATTCTTTCTATAATTGAACGTTTAAAAGAATATATTGATTTTAATAATTCTTTTTTAGAAGAATTAAATTTAAGAGAAAGAATATTTTCTTATGCAAATGAACTTGCTGAAAAAATTTCAGCTTACAATTATATGGGCATTTTTAGTTCGATTACTAATTTTGGCCTTATAATTTTACTGATACCTTTTATCGTTTTCTACCTGCTTAAAGATGATCAAAAAATATTCAATAATTTTATGGAAATTATTCCAGAACCAAAAAAAAGAAAAGTAGAAAAATTGGCTGAAGAAATTGATAATTTACTTGCCACTTTTATTAGTTCTCAAATAGTTGTTGCTTTCTTTTTAGGAATAGTAATGTTTATTGGTTTTTTGATAATTAGACTGCCAAATGCAGTTGCGCTTTCAGTTATTGCAATGATAACCTCTTTAATCCCAATTATTGGACCATTTTTTGGTAGTTTACCTGCCGTTTTTGTAGCTGTTACAAACAGTTGGTTTTTATTTTTAGGAGTGCTGGTAATTATTTTAATTGCTCAGTATTTAGAAGGAAATGTGATTAGACCTTTAGTTCAGGGGAGACGATTAGAAATTCATCCAATTGTAGTTTTATTTGTAGTTTTATCTGGTGTATATTTATTTGGCTTTATTGGAGCGTTAACAGCAGTTCCTTTATATGTAGTTTTAAGATTGATTTTTAAGAAAAAATATATAGATAAAGAATTTTAAATTAATATTATTAAAAAGTATTAGGTGCTTATAAATTAATATAAAGTATCTGGTGCTTTTTTTTTGTAATTTTAATTACTTTTTTAACTAAATCCTTGACTAAAGTTGAGTAATGTTGTAGGATATAAGTAACACAATGTTGAGTGAATAACTTTAATTAAGGAGATGACATAGATTATGGATAAAAAACTTTTAAAAATATCTAATTTGAAATCTAAAGTTGAAACTGAAAATATTTTAAATGGAATTAATTTAGAAATTAATAAAGGTGAACTTCATGTAATTATGGGTCCTAATGGGGCTGGAAAATCAACCCTAGCAAATGTATTGATGGGTCACCCTGAACACAAGATTACAGATGGAGAAATTGAATTTGAAGGTGAAAATATAAATGAATTAGCAGTAGATAAAAGAGCTAAAAAAGGAATTTTCTTATCATTTCAATATCCTCAAGAAATACCTGGTGTAACTGTAGAAAACTTTTTGCGTACAGCCAAAACTGCAGTTAGTGGAGAGCAGCAGAGTATTTTTGATTTTAAATTTCTTTTAGAAGAGAAAATGAGTTTATTAGATATTGACCAATCGTATTCAGAGAGATATTTAAATAAAGGTTTTTCTGGTGGAGAAAAAAAGAAAAATGAAATTCTACAGATGGCAGTTTTAGAGCCAAAACTTGCTATACTAGATGAAACAGATTCCGGTCTTGATGTTGATGCAACTAAAACAGTGGCTGAAGGTATTAAAAAATTGGCTTCTGAAGATAATGCAATGATAATAATTACCCATCATAACCAGATCTTAGATTATTTAAAACCAGATTATGTTCATGTTTTAGTTGATGGCAGAATTGCTAAATCAGGTGGCATGTCATTGGCTAAAGAAATTGAAGAAGCAGGTTATGCAGAATATAAAGAGGAAGCTTTAAATGAAAGCAATTCTAAAAGTAACTGCTAATTAAGTTTTGGATTAATCTACTAAGCAAAAAAGTTATTTTTGGGGGATTTAAATATTTTGAATATAGGTTTTAATGTTTTAAGAACAGGGAGGTTTTTTAGATGAGTGAAAAAACAGAAGTTAAAGATATTGACCGCAGTCTGCATGAAAATAAAAATGAAGAAAAACATCGTTATAAATCAGCTAAGGGCTTAACTCCTGAAGTTATTAAAGAAATTTCGCGAGAAAAAGATGAACCAGAGTGGATGCGAGAATTCAGGCTGAAGGCCTTAGAAATATATAAGAAAAAAGAGGTTCCCACCTGGGGAGCAGATATTTCAGATTTAGATATGGACAATATTATTACCTATGTAAGACCAGATGCTGATCTTCAAAATGATTGGGATCAGGTGCCCGAAGAAATCAAAAATACATTTGATGCTCTTGGAATTCCAGAGGCAGAAAAAGAATCATTAGCTGGAGTAGGAGCTCAATATGATTCCGAAGTTGTTTACCATAATTTAAAAGAAGAAATGGTTGAGCAGGGCGTCATTTATATGGACATGGAAAATGCTGTAAAAGAACATGAAGATTTAGTCAAAGAACATTTTATGAAATTAATTACACCTAATGATCATAAATTTTCAGCTCTGCACGGTGCTGTTTGGTCAGGTGGCTCTTTTGTTTATGTACCAGAGGGAGTAGATGTGAATATACCGCTTCAATCTTACTTTCGGCAGAATGCACCTGGATCAGGACAATTTGAGCACACCCTTATAATTTTGGAAGAAGGAGCAAATGCTCACTTTATTGAAGGCTGTTCAGCTCCCAAATATTCGGTAAACAATCTTCATGCTGGTGCTGTAGAATTGTTTGTGAATAAAGGTGCCAAACTTCGCTACAGTACAATAGAAAACTGGTCCCGTAATATGTACAACTTAAATACTAAACGAGCTTTAGTAGAAGAAGATGGGGTCATTGAATGGGTTTCTGGTTCTTTTGGTTCTAAAGTTTCAATGTTATATCCCATGAGTATTTTAAAAGGGCCCAGAGCTAGAGCGGAATTTACAGGAGTTACTTTTGCAGCTGAAGGGCAGTATTTAGATACAGGTGCTCAGGTTATTCATGCCGCTCCTCATACAACATCAACAGTTAATGCACGCTCAATTGCAAAAGATGGTGGACATGCATATTATCGTGGATTGCTCAAAGCAACTGATAATGCTCATGGAGCAAAGGCTTCAGTTTCTTGTGAATCTTTGATGTTGGATAATAAATCTAAATCAGACACTTTACCAATTATGAAACTGCAGACTGATGATATTGATATTGGTCATGAAGCTAAAGTTGGTCGAATTAGTGAAGAAGCTATTTTCTATTTAATGAGTAGAGGAATTAGTGAAGAAGAAGCTAAGGCGATGATTGTTCGTGGCTTTGTAGAGCCAATTGCTAGTGAATTACCATTAGAATATGCAGTTGAATTGAATAATCTAATTAACCTTGAACTTGAAGGTACTATAGGATAGGTGATATAAATGTATAATAAAAAATTAGTTGATAACTTAACTACCGGGCAATCAAAACTTCTCAGCAGCAAAAGAAGAGAAAAGTTTGATGTTTTTGAAAAATTGAATCAAAGTGATTTTAAAAGAATAAATTTATTTGATTATCAATTTCCAGAATACAGCCCTTACAATAAGGAATACTTAAAGGATAAAAAGGGTCAAGATGAATTAATTATTAAGAAAATGACCGATAATCTAAATAATGAAACAGAAATTTTAGATTATCTAGCAGAATTTAAAAATAAAAAAGTAAAAAAAGGAAATCAAGGGCTGGATCCTAAATACTTAGCTATGGTTGAAGCTTTTTATAATACTGGACTTTTTATTAAAGTTCCTAAAAATACAGAGTTAAAGCTGCCAGTAGAAATATTTTATGAATTGGATCAAGAAAATCCTGTTTTAATTGATAACAATTTAATTGTAGCTGAAAAAAATTCTAAATTAACTATAGTCATTGATTACAGGATGAAAGACAAAGAATTAGCAGCTTTTCACAATGGATTAACCAGAGTAATTGTAAAAGAAAATGCTGTTTTAAATATCATCAAAGTTCAGCGTTTTAATGATCAGAGTGATAATTTTGATAGTAATATTTCTCTTGTTTCAAATCAGGGAGAATTAAACTGGATTCCAATTGAACTTGGTGGAAGAAATTCTGTGACTAATAATGATAATATCTTAATGGATGATGGAAGTAGAGCAACTATTAGTTCAGTTTATTTTGCTGATGGTGAACGAAAAATGGATCTTGGCTTTAAAATGAATCATCAGGGACGCCACAGCAGCAGTGAAATAGAAAGCAAGGGTGTTTTAAAAGATAAAGCACAGAAAGTTTTTAGAGGTGATTTATATTTCCAAAAAGGTTCCAGTCAGGCAAAAGGATCTGAAAGAGAGGAAGTACTGCTTTTAGATAAAACAGTTGACTCTGATTCAATACCAGCCTTATTTTCTGAAGAAGATAATGTGGAAGGAGAACATGCTGTAAGCGCAGGCCAGATTGATGAGCAGCGTTTATTTTATTTAATGAGCAGAGGTATGAATAAAGCAGAAGCTAAGCAGTTAATGGTAGAAGCTTCTTTTAATCCTATTTTTGATAAAATACCTCTTAATGATCTCAAAGGAAGTGTTATAAATGATGTTAAAACAAGAATACGCAGTTAAAAAAGAAAAATTAGAAAACAAATATAAAAAAGATTTTCCGATTTTGAATCAAAAAATAAATGGGAAAAATCTTGTCTATTTTGATAACGCTGCCACAACTCAAAAGCCGGAAGTGGTTTTAGATGCAGTTGATAATTATAATAGAACAATTAATGCCAATCCTCATCGGGGGGCACATACTTTGAGTGTGCGTGCTACCGAAGCTTATGAAAATGCTAGAGAAAAAGTTAAAGAGTTTATTAATGCAGAAACAGCAGCAGAAATTATTTTTACCCGTAACACTACCGAATCTTTAAATCTGCTTGCTAATAGTATGGAAGCTCTGGTTGAAGAAGGAGATGAGATTTTAATCTCTGTGCTTGAACATCACAGTAATATTCTACCATGGCAGCAGCTTGCGGAAAGAAAAAATTTAAAATTAAAATATTTATATCCAGATGAAAATTATAGAATTTCACTGGCAGAGTTTAAAGATAAACTGACAGATAAAACAAAGATTTTTAGTATTTCTCAGATGTCTAATGTGAGTGGGACTATTAATCCCGTCAAAGAAATGACAGAACTTGCCCATCAAAAAAATGCCTTAGTTGTTGTTGATGGTGCTCAAGGTGCTCCTCATCTTAAAACTGATGTTAGAGAGTTAAATGTTGATTTTTATGCTTTTTCTGGTCACAAAATGCTGGGACCAATGGGAATCGGTGTTCTATATGGTAAGAAAGATCTTTTAGAAAAGCTGCCTCCTTTTTTAAAAGGTGGAGGTATGATAGAATATGTAAAAGAACAGGATTCTACTTATGCTCCACTTCCAGAAAAGTTTGAAGCAGGCACTCCCAATGTTGAAGGAGCTGTGGGACTGCAGGCAGCAATTGAATATTTAGAGAAGATAGGTCTCGATAAAATTAAAGAACACGAACTTGAGTTAACTAAATACGCATTGGAAAAAATGAAGCAGCTTGATTTTGTAGAAATAGCAGGGCCACTGGATTTAGAAGCTCGGGGAGGAATTATTTCTTTTAATATAAAGGATATTCACTCTCATGATCTGGCTACTATAGTTGACAGTGAAGGAATTGCTATTCGTTCCGGCCATCACTGTGCCCAACCTTTAATGAAATTTTATGGGCTTAATTCTACAGGGCGCGTTAGTTTTTATCTCTATAATACTATAGAAGAAGTGGATCGTTTCCTAGAATCCCTAGAAAAAGTAAGGGAGGTTTTTGGATATGAATCTTGATTCAGTCTATACAGAATTAATCATGGAGCACAATAAAAATAGCCGCAATAAACATTCTTTAGAGAATGCTGATTTGAGTGAGCACGGCCATAATCCAAGTTGTGGTGATGATATTACACTTGAGTTGAAATTTGATGGGGATATAATCAGTGAGGCAGCCTTTACAGGCAGTGGTTGTGCTATTTCACAGGCTTCAACTTCAATTATGATTGATTTAATTAAGGATAAAAGTATTGAAGAAGCTTTAGAACTTGTAGAAACTTTTATTGCGATGATTAAAAAAGAGATAAAAGATCAGCAGGAACTAAGAAAATTGAAAGATGCAATGGCCTTAAAGAATATTTCGAATATGCCGGCTCGAGTAAAGTGTGCAGTTTTATCCTGGCATACCTTGAAAGAGGCTTTAAGTGAGAGAAATTAAATTTGAAAACTTATTTTAAAAACTTCACTTAAATAGTGAAGTTTTTACTTTACATGGTGGAGAATTATCTATATAATGATAATGGCTCTCAATTGTTATGAATATCATGGTACCAGGTACAAAAAGGCCTTTTTGTACCTGGTACCTGTGGATAAGTTTGTTGATAACTCAATAATTATATAATTTTATAAGATGAGGTGGAAAAAATGGAAAACAGAAAAAAAGGTATAACTTATATACTATTATCTTCACTCTTTTTTGCGCTGATGGCGGCTACAGTTAAATTTTTAGGAGATATGCCTACAGCAGAAAAGATATTTTTCAGAAATTTAGTTGGAATATTTGTAGCATTTACTCTGGTTAAAAAGAGCGGCAGCTCATTGATTGGAAAAAATAAAAAGCTTTTGATATTGCGCAGTATTTTCGGACTCTTAGGAATTGCTGCCTATTTTTATGCACTCGCAAATATGAAACTTTCAGATGCGGTTATTTTAAATAAAATGTCACCATTTTTTGTAATGGTTTTTGCAGCTTTATTTTTAAAAGAAAATATTACTAAAAAACAAATCATTGCTTTAGTAACAGCAGCTTTAGGGGCTATCTTGGTAATTAGACCTGGATTTGATTCAAATATAATTCCTTCTTTGATTGCCTTAATGTCAAGTATATTTGCAGGTATAGCTTATACTATAGTCAGGCAGCTGCGCAAAACTGATTCAGCGGCTACAGTGGTTTTTTATTTTAGTCTTTTTTCTACTCTGGCCATGATTCCTTTTATGATCAGCGGCAGTTTTGTAATTCCAACAGCTGTGCAGGCTTTAGCTTTATTAGCTTTAGGTTTATTTGCAGCGGCAGCACAGTTATTTATGACAAATGCTTACCGCCATGCTGAAGCAGGAGAACTTTCAATTTATACTTATGCCAATATTGTTTTTTCTTCGGTTTTTGGTCTGCTATTTTTTCAAGAAATTCCAGATCTTTTTTCAGTTTTTGGTGCAGTTTTAATAATTTCAGCTGGTTATTTAAATTACCGCGCTAAAGAAAAAGAACATTTAGAAAAAAAGGCTGATGTAAAACTTGAAAAAGAAAAAAATAAAAGTGTAATTTAACTATTGGGGGAATTAATGTGAAAGATATTAATACAATTTTTTTAGATGTTGACGGTACACTGACAAATGGTAAGGTTTATTTAGATAATGATAAAAATGAATTTAAAGCATTTGATGTTAAAGATGGACTAATGGTGGTATCTGCGATTGAAATGGGTTATGATGTAATAATTATGACTGGAAGAAAATCGGAGGTTGTAGCCCGTAGAGCAGCTGAGTTGGGAATTGAAGAATGTTATCAGGGTGTTCGAAATAAAAAACCGGCTTTGGAAAAATTGATGAAAGAAAAAGGTATTAATTATAGCAATTTGGCTTATCTTGGTGATGACTTAAATGATTTAGCTGTAATGAAAGAAGCTAGATTCGCAGGCTGTCCAGCCGATGCAGCAGAAGAGGTTAAAGATATTTCTGATCTTATATCTGAATTTAAAGGTGGAGCTGGTGCAGTTAGAGAGATTTTGACACATCTTTTAAAAGCCAAAGGAGAATATCACAAAGTGATAGAACGATTTTCAGAAAGCGAGTAAAAAGTATTGCAATTGTTTAAGATTAAGTGTATAATAAATTAAGTTGAATACAATTAAATTATATAAAATTAAATATGAGGTGAGATTATGGACAAATTTGAAAACTTAAAATTAGATAATCAAATCTGTTTTCCTCTCTATGCTCTTTCACGTAAAGTTATTCAGTTATATAAACCCCTGCTCGATAAATATGATTTAACCTATACTCAATATATAACAATGCTCGTTTTGTGGGAAAAGGAGAATATATCGCTGAAAGAAATGGGAGAAAAACTTTATTTAGATTCTGGAACTCTTTCTCCGGTTGTAAAAAAACTTGTTAAACAGGGATTGGTTGAAAAATATCGTTCTCAGGCTGATGAAAGAATAGTTAAACTTAAATTAACTGCTGCTGGTAGAAAAATGAAAGAGGATGCTGTAGAAATACCTGGAACATTGTATTCGCAGTTTGAAGGCGATCCAGAAGTGTTAAAGGAATTAAAGAAAAATTTAGATCAGGCTTTAAAGCAATTTAAAAGTGAAAGTTAAATCCTTGTCAAAGAGGATTTAACTTATATTTTTTAAAAAATAAATTGGACACAACTTAATTTAATTTGAGCTATTCTGCACTTTCATTAATTGTAATAACCTCCATTTTTTCTAAAGCTCGATCTATTAATTTTTCAATTTCTAAATCTTCTTCTCCATAGTGGACAATATCAAGTTTTGGTTGAGTTGTAGGCTCATTGGGCACAAAAATTGTACAGCAGTCCTCATAGGGTCGGATTGATATTTCATAAGTCCCAATTTTTTTGGAAAGTTCAATAATATCATTTTTATCCATTGTGACTAATGGTCTTAAAACTGGATAGGCGGCAACTTCATCAGATGACCGCAGGCCTTTTAAGGTTTGACTTGCTACCTGGCCCAGACTTTCTCCAGTTATTAAAGCCAAATCCTCATTCATTGCTGCCAGTCTATTGGCAATTCTAAACATCATACGGCGCATAATAGTTACTGTATACCTATTTGGAGATTTTTTTAATATTTCTTGCTGAATCTCTGTAAAGTAGGGAATTTGCAGTTTTATTTCTCCACCATAGCGGCTTAAAACTTTTGCCAGGTCTATTACTTTTTCTTTTGCTCGTTCAGAAGTATAGGGGGGAGAGTTAAAATAAACTGCATTTAAGGTTAAACCTCTTTTTAAGCCCAGCCAGCCGGCAGTAGGGCTATCAATTCCACCTGATAAAAGGAGTAATGCTTTACCTGATGATTTAACTGGTAATCCACCCGGTCCAGCTTCTCTCCTTACAAAAAGATAAATTTTGCCCCTCCTAATTTCAACTTCAACAAGATGCTTAGGCTGGTGTACATCAACACTTAAAGGAGTAGTTTCAGCGTCAATTCTTCTTAAAATTGCTCCACCTAGCTTTCGATTTAGTTCAGGACTTTTGATTGGAAATGATTTATCAGCCCTAGTAGTTTCGACTTTAAAAGTAGTCGGATAGTTTTTCACTTCATTTTTAAAAAGTTTAACAATCTTATTTTTGATTTTTTCAAAATCATCATCATCAAATTTATCTATTTTTTTGCCGATTCTAAATCTCTGGGCAGGGCTTAAAGAAATAATGCCTGGCACATTAACTAACCTTTTAATAATTTTTTCTATTTTATTACTTTCTGCATAAAGAAAAATCCGTCCATAAATAGTGCTAATTTCAAAATCTCCCAGGTCTGCTGTTGCCCGTTGAATATTTATGACCAGCTGCGAGACAAAATCATCCATATTGTCACCTTTTAGACTGATTTCTCCATAACGAATAATTATTAAATCATACAAATTTTTTCACCTCATTAAAAAAGTTTAAGAAAATCTATCTGTTCTTTTAAAGTTTTTATAAAATAATCTATATCATCATTGCTAATCTTTCTATTTAAACTTACTCTTATTGCACTTGTACTTCTTTTCTGTGATAGGCTGCAGGCATTGATAATTCTACTTCCTTTTGATTTGGAAGAACAAGCTGAGCCTGTTGAAATATAAATCCCCTGACTCTCTAGTGCATGCAGCATAGTTTCTCCTTTAATTCCTGGTATAGAAAAATTAATAATATGAGGAGCTCCACTGACAGGAGAATTAATAACTACATCTTCAATCTGCTGCAGCTTGCTTAACAGGTAAGTCTTTGTTTTAGCCATAATTTTGTCAGTTTTGTTTGTGGAAGAAAATTGAGGCAGGTTTTTAACTGCTGCTGCCAAACCTGAAATTGCTGGAATATTTTCTGTACCCGAGCGCAATTTTCTTTCCTGGCCACCACCATAAATTAAAGGCTTTAAATTTGTCCCTTTTTTGATATATAAAGCTCCAATTCCTTTTGGACCATGGATTTTATGCCCGCTAATTGAATAAAGATCAACAGGCCACTTGTTTAAATTGCTGTATACTTTACCGAAGGCCTGAACTCCATCTACATGTAAAAAACTGAGTGGATTTTTTTCTTTAATAATTTCAGCAATTTTTTTGATGGGCTGAATAGTTCCTAACTCATTATTAACATGCATAATACTCACTAAAATTGTTTCTTCAGTAATTAATGATTTTAAATGCTCAAGATCAACATGTCCACTCTGATCTACCTTAACCATCTCTACCTGCCAGCCTTCTTTTTCTAAATCCTTAAAAAGTTCAGCTACAGAAGAATGCTCAATTGGGGAAGTGATTAGATGTTTGCCCCGATTTTTATAAGCATCAGTAATTCCTCTGATGGCAAGATTATTGCTTTCCGTACCACCTGAAGTGAAGATGATTTCTTTAGCTTTGACTCCCAGATAGTCTGCTGTTATTTTTCTGCTTTTTTTTAAAATCTTTTCTGATTTCAAACCAAAGCGGTGCAGAGAAGAAGGATTAGCGTAATTTTTCTCTAAAGCATCAACTACAGCTGCAGTTACTTCTGGCAGTGCTTTAGTAGTTGCCGCATTATCTAAATATATTTCTCTTTTCATAAATCTCACTCCTAAGTTAAAACACTAACTTTTATTATACCATCAATGGTTAAATAAATAAACTAGAATGGCAATTTTCTTGTTTCAGTTCTGTGAAATTAAGACTTATTCAATTATATTTCTTTAATAGTTAATCTAGTTATTATATAATTAAATTATAATAGATTTTTAAAATCATTTTAGATCTTATTATAATTTAAAGGAGCTGTTTATAATGGGTAAAATATTAATTGTTGGTGCCAGTGATGTTGGGATTAGTGCAGCTTTAAGAATTAGAGAACTTGATAAAAATATTAGGCCTTTGGTGATTGCAGATAATAATTTTCCCAATTATAGTATTTGCGGAATACCTTTTTATGTCGGCGGAGAAGTTAAGAAGGCAGCTGATTTAGCGCACAGAAAACAAAGTGATATTGAAGCAGCTGGTATTGATTTAATGCTGAATACAAAAGTGACAGCAATTAGACCTAATTATAAAATGATCGAAGTGATTACTGAAAATGGGGAAAAATTGAATTTAGAATATGATAAATTAGTATTGGGAACAGGTGGAGAACATATAAAACCAGCTATTGAGGGGATTAATCTTCCTGAAGTGTTTTTTATGCGCTGGATGGATGAATGTTTAGAATTTGATAACTATCTCAAAACTGAAAAACCGAATGAAGCTTTAGTTGTTGGAGGTGGCTATGTAGGATTAGAAATGGCAGAAGCACTTGTTCGCAGAGGTTTAAAAGTTACTTTAGTAGAATTTTTAGATAATGTTTTAAGTACAGTTGATCTTTCTTTTAGAAAAGAAGTAGAAAAAAATCTTCAGAAAAAGGGAATAGAAATAGTAACTGCGACTGCTGTAAAGAAAATTGAAAAAAAAGATAACAGACTACTTGTTAAAGGAAATAACGGTTTTAAAAAAGAGGTAGATACTGTGCTTGTTTCTGTTGGGACTAAACCAAACACAAAAATCGGAAAAAGTGCTGGACTGGAGACTGGTTTCAAAGAGGCCTTTAAGGTTAATGATAAGCTGGAAACAAATATTAAAGATATTTATGCTGGGGGAGACTGTGTAGAAACTTTAAATTATATAACCGAAAAATATAATTATTATGCTCTGGGTACAGTTGCTCATAAACATGGGCGGATTATTGGCAGCAATATCTGCGGTTTAGAGACGGAATTTGAGGGAGTAATTGGAACTCAGTCGCTTAAACTTTTTGATTTAGTTGTAGCGCGTACTGGTTTAAATGAAAAAGAGGCTTCTGAAAATTATTTTAAGCCTATTTCAGCTGAGATAACAGCAGATGACCATAAACACTATTATCCGGAATCAGTTGAACTAAAAATTAAAGTTACAGCTGATAAAGAGACAAAAAGAATTCTGGGAGCTCAAATCATGGGAAACAGGAAAGCTGAAATTTCCAAAAGAATCGATATTTTTGCAGCGGCTATTTATAATCAATTAACTATTGATGAATTTAGCCAACTTGATTTGAGTTATACACCACCACTTAGCAGCCCCTGGGATCCAGTGCAGATGGCTGTACAGAATTTAGAATCAAAGCTCCGCATTTAAAAAATAAAAATTTTAGATTAAAATATAAATAAACGTTGGAAATAAATTAGGAGGGAAAAATTTGCGTTTAATAGATACACATGCACATTTAGATTTTGATGATTATAATAGAGATAGAGAAGAAGTTATAAATAGAGCGCGTAAAATTGGTGTAGAAAAAATAGTTAATATTGGTGCTGATTTGGAAGGAAGCAGGCGTGCGGTAAAATTAGCAGAAAAATATGATGATATTTATGCTGTTGTAGGAATTCACCCACATGAAGCAGATACAGTTAATGAGAAAAGTTTAAATGAAATTAGAAATTTAGCATCTTCTTCTAAAGTTAAAGCAATTGGAGAATGTGGTCTTGACTTTTATTATGACAATTCACCAAGGGAAATACAAAAAGAAGCATTTGAAAAGCAGCTGAATTTAGCACTAGAACTAGAGCTGCCTGTAGTTATTCATTCGCGTGAGGCTGCAGCAGAGACTTTAGAAATTTTGGACAAAACAGCTGATTTTAAACAAAAATTAATTTTTCACTGTTATGCTTATGGTCCTGAAGAAATAGAAGAAATAATAGATAGAGATTATTATGTGGCTTTTGGTGGTTTAATTACTTTTAATAGTGCTCAGCCAATTAGAGATGCTTTAAAAAAGATGCCTTTAGATAGAATTTTGCTAGAAACAGATGCTCCCTATTTAACACCAAGTCCAAATCGGGGTAAGAGAAATGAGCCAGCTTATTTAAAATATATTGTAAAAAAAGCTGCAGAAATTAAGGATGTTAGAGCTGATAAATTGGGAAGAATTACCACTGAAAATGCTGAGAAAATTTATAACTTTTAATTTTTTTAAAAAGTATTATTTATTATTTCCAGTAAATTTAACAAAGTGAAATCAGGGGGAATTTAAAATGAAGATTGCTTCAATTGGATTAGGCGATATTGCTCAGAAGGCTTATTTACCTTTAATAACACAGCTAAAAGATGTAGATCCTTATTTTTGTACCAGAACAGAAAGTACTCTCCAGCAGCTTGCTGAAAAATATAGAGTAAAGAATTTGTATACTTCATTAGATGAGCTGTTGAAAGAAGATCTTGATGCAGCTTTTGTCCATGCGGCAACTGAGGCCCATTATTCAATTGTTAAAAAGCTTTTAAAAGAAAAAATTCCAACTTTTGTAGATAAACCGATAACCTATCATTTAGAAAAAACAGAAGAACTTATTGCTTTAGCAGAAAAAAATGAAACAATTTTAATGACAGGCTTTAATAGACGCTATGTACCAACTTACCGTTCTCTTTTAGAGATTGAAGATCCTAAAACAATAATCATGGAAAAAAATCGTACTTATCAACCTGGAGATCCTCGCGGATTTATTTTGGATGATTTTATACATGTAATTGATACCATATCTTATTTAATGGGAAAAGTAGATTTAAATAACATTGAAGTAAATAAGATAATGAGAGATAATAAACTTATTCAGGTTATTTTAACTTTAAAAAATGATGAAAATCAAGCAATTGGAATTATGAATCGTGATAATGCAATTACAGAAGAAACATTAGAAGTGATGGGTTTTAAGGATAAGAAAAAAATAAAAAATATTACTCAGACAATTGAATATAATAATGGTGGAGAAAAGAATTATCAGGCAGCTGGGTGGAATAAAATGGGGTATAATCGTGGTTTTGTTGATATGATTGATGAATTTTTAAAAAGAGTAAAAAGTGGCAAAAATAATAAAGAGGAAGTTGAGTCGGATCTTTTAACTCATCGTCTGGCAGAAAAGATATTAAAACTGTAAATTTTGCCTGGATTACTTTAGTATGATAAAATTATAACAAATAATAAATTAAGGATGATTTAAATTAATATGGAAAATAAAATTGCAACACCTTCGGAAACTAAAAAGATTCTTCGTGAACATAATCTAAATTTAAAAAAGAGTCTAGGTCAAAACTTTTTAATTGATTATAATATTATTGAAATTATTACTGCAGCAGCAGCAATAGAGGGTGATGAATTAATCATCGAGATTGGTCCGGGTATTGGTTCTTTAACTCAGGCTCTTTTAGAAAAGTTAGATAGCGGTAAACTGCTGGCTGTAGAAAAAGATGCAGCGATGGTTGAAGTTTTAGAAGATATTTTTGCTGGAGAAGAAAAATTGACTCTGCTTAATCAGGATGCACTTAAAATTGATTGGAAGGAAATAGCAGCTGAATATAATACTGAAAATAGAAAAATTAAATTGATTGCAAATCTTCCTTATTATGTAACCACTCCAATTATAATGGGAGTTTTAGAGAGTGAGCTTGAATTAGAACAGATGGTTTTTATGGTTCAAAAAGAAGTTGGAGAAAGAATATGTGCTGGCCCAGAAACCAAAAAATTTGGTTCTTTAAGTATAGCAGTTCAGTACTATATGCAGCCTGAAATTGTGCATCAGGTACCTTCATCTGTATTTATACCACAGCCTGATGTTGAGTCAGTTATTGTTAGTCTATCACCATATAAACAAAACATTTATCAGGAAGAGGTAATAAGCAAAAAGTTTTTCTTTCAAATTGTAAAGTCTATTTTTCAGCAGCGCCGTAAAACTTTACGCAACAGCCTTAGCAAATCTGCTGTAATTAATCTTGACCGTGATCTTGTGACTCAAGCTTTAGAAGATGAGGGGATAGGTATTAAAAAAAGAGGAGAAAAGCTTTCGATTTCTGAAATAATTTCTATCAGCAACAGAATTTATAAGATGAGAAAATAAAATAGTTAAATGATAAATAAAAATATATATAATTTATAAAATAGATTCTATCGATAATCTGGAAGGAGGCCGTAATGTGGTTAAAGTAGAAATTTGTGCGGGCAGTCACTGTTCGCTAGTAGGTGCTTTAAATATTTTAGATACTTTAGAAGAACTCCAAAAAGAATATCCTGATCAAATCAAGATCAAAAAAGTCGAGTGTATGGACATGTGTGAAAACATTAAAAATGCACCTGTAGTCAAAGTTGATGATCAACTTATCACCTCAGCTCAGACTCAGATGGTGATCAGTAAAGTGATGGAGAGGGTAAAATGAGCAAATTAAAGGGTGTTTATACTGATATTGTAAAAATTCGCCGGATGGTCTTTGCTGAGCTGGCGAGATTGGCTCTTAAAGATACAGAATGTGAAGAATTTGATAAAATCCCTTATAGAATTATCGATACTGAAGAAGCTACATATCGCTCGAGTATTTTTAAAGAAAGAGCTATAGTTGCTGCAAGAGTAAGACTTGGCCTGGGGATGGATTATGAAACAAATCAAGAACATAAGCTTCTTTCAGAAGGGATTAGAGATTTTTTAAAAAATAATAATCAGTTAAAAGAACCTCTTGTTAATGTAATCCGATTTGCCTGTGAAAAATGCCCAACTAATGCTCATTTTGTAACTAATAACTGTCGTAAATGTCTCGCTCATCCCTGCAGTATTGTCTGTCCGGTAGATGCAATTACCATTGAAGAAGATGCTGCGGTAATAGATCAAGAAAAATGCATTAACTGTGGTAAATGTAAAAATGCTTGTCCTTATGAAGCAATAGTTAACTATGAACGGCCTTGTGCTGCTGCCTGTGGTGTTGATGCAATAGAAAATGATGATTATAATCGTGCTAAAATAAATCAGAATAAATGTGTTAGCTGTGGTCAGTGTATTATAGCCTGTCCTTTTGGAGCTATTGCAGATAAATCAATGATTTTTCAGCTCTTAAAATCAATTAAGAATGGAGAAGATGTGCGGGCAATAATTGCACCTTCGTTTGTGGGTCAGTTTGGTCCTTTAGTTTCTGCTGAAAAAATTATAGCAGCTTTAAAAAAATTAGGTATGAAAGAAATAAGAGAAGTCAGTCTTGGAGCAGATTTTGCTTCTCTGCATGAGGCTGAATTATTTGCTGAAGATGTTCCAGATGAACAGCCTTATCTTGGGACTTCCTGCTGCCCTTCCTGGACATATGTTGGAGATAAACACGTACCTGCAGTTAAAGATAATATTTCAGATTCGAGCTCACCAATGATTTTTGCAGCTCAATCTGTTAAGGAAGATAATCAGGATAGCAAGGTTGTGTTTATTGGGCCCTGTGTTTCTAAAAAGCTGGAGGCTTTAAGTGATAAAGTCAAAGATGAAGTGGATTATGTTATTACCTTTGAAGAACTAGCAGCTATTTTTGTAGCTGCAGATATTGAGCTGACTAAAGTTGATGCTGAAGAGGAAATTACTGATGCTTCCTATTATGGTCGCGCTTATGCTAATGCAGGAGGGGTTGCAGAAGCAATCAGACAAAATCTAAAAGAAAAATATGCAATTGATCCTCCAATAACCAAAGCAGACGGGCTTGCAGAATGCAAAAAGACTTTAATTAAGGCTAAAGCAGGTGTGCTTGATGGACATTTGATTGAAGGAATGGCTTGTGAAGGTGGTTGTGTTGGAGGCCCTGGCACTTTACTATCAACTAATAGAGGCGCTAAATATGTCGATAAATTTGCTGAAGAATCACCATATAAATTTGCCTTTGATAATGATAAATTAAAAAAATAAATAATCATTTTTAAATAGAGATATTTTTTTCTGATAAGTATAAAATAGTACATCATTTTTTTGCATAAGCTGTCTTGCTCAGACTTTTGCTAAATTAATAATCTTGTGATATACTAATTTTGAATTGTTTTGAAAATGAGGTGATTCTTGGTGGAAGAAAATGTTCTGGATAAAATAAAAGAAGAAGTAAAGTCTTTTGTTGGCCATAGGGTTAGTGTTAAAGCAAATAGAGGTCGAAGAAAAGCAGTAGAAAAAGAAGGTGTTCTAGAAAAAACACATGAAAATGTTTTTGTAGTTAGGATAAAAGATCACAACCAAATTAGACGTCTATCTTATACCTATTCAGATCTTTTAACTGATAATGTAATAATTAAATCTAAAGATGATGAGGTTAAGATTGGAGTTTAATTTAAAATAGATTATATAATCTAATAGGCAGCCTGAGTTGGCTGCTTTTTTTCCTGTTATTTTAGCAATCCAATAACAGAATAATTTAAATTTATGAAAGGGGAGATAGGTTTGGGAACTGATATGGCTATAGGTTTACTTGGTGGTTTAGGCCTCTTTATCTATGGAATGAAACAGATGAGTGAAGGATTACAAAAAACTGCCGGTAAAAAATTACGTCATTTTTTAGCTGCCATGACTTCAAAACCCATTATGGGGGTTGGTGTAGGAGCATTAGTTACCTCAATTATTCAAAGTAGTAGTGCTACGACAGTAATGGTTGTAGGTTTCGTTAATGCTGGTATAATGACTTTGTTTCAGTCCGTTGGGGTTATTATGGGGGCTAATATTGGTACTACAATAACTGCTCAGTTAATTGCTTTTAAACTTGGTGATTATGCATTTCATGCAATTGCAGTTGGAGCTTTTACATATTTATTTTCAAAACGAAAAAAATTCCAATATATCGGTCAGGTTTTATTAGGCTTTGGGCTTTTATTTTTAGGTCTGGAAACAATGGGGGATACGATGGCCCCACTTAAAGATTCAGTTGTTTTTGTAAACTGGATGGAAAGTTTTGCTCAATACCCAATTTTGGGTGTTTTAACAGGTATAATTGTGACAGTTGCAGTACAAAGCAGTAGTGCTTCTTTTGGTATTTTGCTAGGTTTAGTTACTGCAGGTGCAATTAATTACGAATCTGCCATCCCAATTCTTTTAGGTAGTAATATAGGTACAACTGTCACTGCAATTTTATCTGCTATTGGAGCTAATTTAACTGCAAAAAGAGCTGCTGCAGCTCACTTTTTATTTAACGTGATTGGAGCTGGAATTATTATTTCTTTGCTCTATATAATTCCTGATTTTTCAGGTGGATTAGAATCAATACTGCTAAATATTAGCAGCTTCTTTGGTCAAAGTGGACCATCTACAGAACGCTTATTAGCAAATACACATACATTTTTTAATGTTTTAAATACACTAATTTGGCTTCCGTTTGCTGGATTTTTGGTTTATTTAGTTAAAAAAATAGTACCTGGAGAAGATACTACATTAAAACATGGTACAACCTTTATTGATGAAAGAATGTTGAGTACTCCTTATGTAGCAATTGAACAGGTGAAAAAAGAAATAATATATATGCATGATATAGCTGCAAATATGGTATGTGATTCAGTTAAAGGATTTTTAGATAGTGATGGAGATGTTATTAAAAAAGTAAATAGACATGAAGATATAGTTAATGAAGTTGAAGAAGAATTATTACATTTTATTCAAAAAATACCTCAGGCACAGCTGAATGATATAGATATTAAAACTTTAGACAAATATTTTGCTATTGTTGATGATATAGAAAGTATTGCTGATGACGCTAATGATATTACTGATTTCATTGAAAATCGCCTGGATAATAAATTGGAATTTTCCCAGGATGCTCAAGAAACTATAGAAGAAGTATATGAAATAGTTTGTAATGTTTTAGATAAATCAGTTGAATTAATTGAGACACATGATTTAGAAATTGCTGCTGAAATTTTAGAAGTTGAAGAAAGATTGGATCAGATGCAGATTAAATTTAGAAATGAAAATATTAGCAGAATAAAAAGATCGGATAAGAAATCTTGTGACCCAAATTCTGCTATTTTATTATTAGAGATATTGGATAGTATGGAACATATTAGTGATCAAATGGCTGATATCGCCCACAGTATTATCGAAATATATGAAGAAGAAAATGCTATCAAAGAAAAAGATGAAGTAAAAGCAGTATAAGTTTACAGAAATTTAACATTTAAATAGGACTATTTGGGTAGAGTCTCCTTTTTATAGGAGGCTCTTTTTGCTATAATGGAGAAAAGGGATTATTTAAATTGACCATAGTCTCCATTGACGCCTCTCATTGAGATTTTATTGTGGTTGTTTCTAACTCCCTGCGGTCAAACATCGAAACAACTAATCACAATAAAATCTAATCGAGGCTATTTCGACTAAAGTGTAAAATCAGTTAAAGCCTTAAGGAGGTTTCTATGCCTAAATCACTTTCTGAGATGTCACTGGAAGAGTTGTGGCAGCTTTTTCCGATTATTTTAAAGGAACATAATCCTGAATATAAAAACTGGTATCTGGAAGAAAAGTTCAATCTGACAGCAGTTTTACCCGAAAAAAACATTGGAAGGATTAATCATATAGGTAGTACTGCAGTTCCGGGACTGCTGGCAAAACCAACAGTTGATATTTTGCTGGAAATAAAGAGAGGGGCTAATCTCTCAAAA
>JBNJFG010000006.1:3915-52300 GCA_051746665.1 Bacillota bacterium | reverse complement strand
TTAATCACCTATATTTTCTTGGGATAAAAAGCACGGGTAAACCTTTACATTTAACTTTATCTAAATTTAGTATAATATTTAGAATATTCTTTGTCAAGGGAATAACAGAAATTTTTATTAATTTAGCTTTCAAATTAACTTAAAGCTATTTCCTGGTATAAATAATTTTCTCTCCCGGTCCATTTATTTCAACTACCCTCGTCTGATTGGAATTGAATCTGTCTCTAAAGAACTTAGTTACCTCATAATTATCAGCAATGTGAATTGGTATAAAAACTGCTGGTTTTATCTCATTAATAAAATATTCCCCTGCCAGATAATAATGTTCTTCTAGCCGTGGGTCAACCGGGACAAAGGCTATATCTATCTGTTTTCCTATTAATTTATCAACTTCTCTTTTATATTCTCTTGCTTCTCTTTTTTGAACTTTTTTACTAAATTTTTTCCACTTCCACCAGTTTAAATCTCCAGCATGAAAAATACTCAAATCATTCAGCTCTACTAAAAATGACACGCCTTCATCGGTACTACCAAAAGTTGAAATATTAATATTATCAATTTTTAACTCTTCATCCTGTTCCAGCTGATAAAGATTATTTTTATTTGCTAATTCTGCTTCTAATTCAACTTCAGCTGCTAAAATATAATTGATGTTTCCACAATGTTTTTCCCAATCAAAAATAACTTTATTGTAATGATCATGATGGCTGTGGGAAACAAAAACATAAGCTTCATTTATATTTTTAAAACTTTCTTTTCTGATTACTCCCTGTTCTAATGAGCTCTGCAGTGCTTTTTCCTGTTCTGGCTCATCTTTAAAATAGTCAAATATAAATAATTTATCTTTTACTCTGACAGCTGTTCCACTATGAAACAAATGATATATTTCTGTCTGCATTTTATCATCTCCTAAAACTAAGCCTAACAAAAAAATTGTATACTATCAAGTTTTAAAATTATAACTTCCTTTCCAACAAAAATTTTATCTAAAGCACTAAACTACTTTAAATCTATTTTTTCCATCTGATTGCTCAAGAGGTCAATGTGCAGAAGTTGATTTTCTAAGTAATTATCAAATTTAAGTAAATATTTTAAAGCTTCCAGCACCTGAATTGCAGCAGTTATAGTAACTGCAGGCGAAAAAACAGCAGGAATCTCTTTTTTTTCTAAACCTGCAAAAACATCCTTCAAACGCAGATTGCTCTCTGGAAGCACCAGCATAATCTGAGCAAAAAACTTTTCGATTCCAGCATGAATAAAAGGCAGTCCATATTCTTCGGCCAGCTGATCCAAAATAAAGCGAGACTCAAAATTATCCATTCCATCAAATATAATATCAATATCTTTTGGTAAATCAGTCTTCAACGATATCTTTTCATTAACAGCAATTATTTCAGTTTCTAAATCAAATTGCTTTAAAAACTCAGCTGCTGCCTTCACTTTGGATCTGCCAATGTCTTTTTTACCATAAAAAAGCTGCCGATTAAGATTAGTTATTTCGACCAGATCATAATCATAAAGATACAACTTGTTAACCCCAACTCTCTGCAGCTGCAGAGCTTGATTTGTGCCAAGTCCACCAGTCCCTGCAATCATAATATTTAATGTTTCCAGCCTGTTTTTTTGGGCTTCAGTAAATAGTTTTTCCTGTCTTTTTAAATAATTTTTCATAACTAACCTCCTGCCGATGGTGGAAATAAAGTTACTGTATCCTGATTATTTAACTTTGTTTCTAACTTTTCTAAATGTAGAATATTTTTACCGTTAACTAAAATGATTGCACCAGATGAAATGCTTCGATCATCCTCTAATAACTTCTTAGTAAAATATCCATCATATTTTTGATCTAATTTTTTAATTAGTTCAGCAATTGTAATCTCTTCTTCCACCTCATATTCAGTTCCAGCACTTTTTAAATTAATCCTAAACAATGAATAAAATTTAACTTTTAATGACATCTTGTTGACCCTCCTCGGGCAAGCCCACTTGGTTTGCTAGCAGACTTTAATTTCTATCACCTTTTAATATTAAAATTCCACCCAGTTCCCGGCAGAGAACTGGATGGATTTATGAGGCATAATTAAATAAGCTGAAGCTGTAGGTCTTTTTTTTACAACTTATTATTTAATTTTAAGATCCTTTAATTTCTGATCACTAATCCAACCATCTTCCTGCCAGCCTCTAACTACATAGTATTCAGGTAAAATTTCTCTGTATTTAGTACTGATACCTTTTTGCGGGCCGTCAGGTAATGGATCATCAAAACGTGGTGGCAATTTATCTTCAGCTGGAGCAATCCCAGCTTCTAAATTGAACTGACGCTCTAAGTTATAAATTCTCTCACCAGCTTCAAGTAAAGACTCAGAGCTATAATCAAACTGAGTACCAGCATTAACTATTTCTCTGTAATCATCAAGTCCTAAAGCAAAAGAAGTAAAGAGACACATTCCAATTGAATCAATAACAGCTGTTAAATCCTGAAATATCATAACCCATTTTGGCTTTCCTTCTAACTCCTGTGGATCAAGTTTTTCTGGAACTCCTAAAACCTCAGGGGAAATCATATAACCTCTAACATGACAGCCTCCACGATTGGAAGTTGCATAATTAAGTCCCTGACCCTGTACACCACGAGGATCATAAGCAGGAAGTTCCTGTTTTTTAACACTCATTGAAAGTTCTGGATGATTTTTAGAATCTGCCATCCGGTATGATCCTTCTGCTAAAAGATCTCCTAATCCATCACGATAAGCCATTTTTTCTGTGTAATAGATTATCGACTCAGAAGAACCAAAGTTCAATTCAGGTCCATTTTCCAGTTCATCTTTGTCAATATAACCCTTCTCATATAACTCCATCGCACAGGCAATGGTTGCACCTGCGGTAATTGTATCCATACCCAGGTCATTACACATAAAGTTAGCTTCTGAAATTGCATTCAGATCATTTACTCCACAATCAGCACCAAATGACCAGCCTGATTCGTACTCTGGACCTTCACCTTTCCGTCCATTTGGAAGTTTTATTTTTCTAGCACAGCGAATTGGACAACCATAACAGCCAGTATTTGACTGCAGATATCCTTTTTCGACAAGTGCTTCTCCAGAAACCTCATCAACATCATCAAAGGTTGCATACTGGAAATTATTAGTTGGATAGAGTCCATTAGAATTAATAATATTATCTAAAACTTTTGTGCCCAATGCAGGTAAACCTTCACCAGTTACTCCATCTTCTTTCAGCATCTTTGTCTGTTTTCTGACTACCTTTAGCATTTCTTCTTTAAAATATTCTACTTGTTTATCTTCTGCTCTTACCACAATAGCCTTTAAATTCTTAGAACCCATAACTGCACCGACTCCAGTTCTACCCGCAGCCCGGTCCTTATCATTCATAATCGAAGCAAACTTTACTAAATTTTCACCAGCAGGTCCAATACAGCTAACACGAGCATCTAAAGCATCCACAGCTTCTATTAGATAATCTGTAGTCTCATAAACACCCTTACCCCAAATTTCAGAAGCATCTTTTAGCTCCACATTTTCTCCCTCAATTGAGAGGTAAAGTGGACGTTCTGCTTTGCCTTCAAAAATAATAATATCATTTCCACTAAACCTCAGCTCGGCTCCAAAAAATCCACCAGAATTACTGCTGGCAATAGTCCCTGTAAGAGGCCCCTTTGTAACAACCATGTAACGACCTCCAGTGGAAGCTGCTGTTCCAGTTAACAGTCCAGTAGCATAAATAAGCTTATTTTCTGGACTTAATGGATCAACTTTAGGATCAATTTCATCATATAATATTTTTGAAGCTAATCCTCTACCACCAAGATAATTTTTCACATCTTCACCGGCAATTGTTTCTCTTTTAATAGTTTCTTCTGTCAAGTCTACTCTCAAAACTTGATATTCATAAATTTTTCCCATTTATTATACCTCCTTTAGAATTACTCTTCTTTCCAAGCACGGGAGGCTGATTCATTTCTTCCTCAACCCAGCGGTCTAACTTCCATAGAAAAAAATTCCTTAGGCCGAAAGACTCGAAGGTATATTACTAATATTAAATAGATAAGTACAAATCCCTTCTTTTTTTCTAAATATTTTTAATATTTTTAATTATTAAAATATTTTTTTAACTTCTAAACTTTTGTAATCAGGGGCATTGAATTACTCCTCGAGCCCATAAGCAGTCACCACAAACCGGAAATTGATTACCGTGACAGTCCTCTTTATTTTCTTTAGCCATCTCACATCCTGAACATTGAGTACAATCTGAAAAAGGAAATTCTTTAATCTTTTTACGAAAATTTTTAAACTCATCACTATACCAAATTTCTGAGAGCCGTTCTTCTGATATTTTTCCTAATGAATAGTTATTAATATGTTTTTCGCGTTCGCGAATATAAAGGTCATAGCTGTGCATTAAAGCAATACAGGGGCTGATCTCTCCTCTCCAATTAACTGCAATAGAGCCATCTTCAACAAATTTACAGTATCCACGATTAGGATTAAATGGTACCTGAGTTGTACTAATTGAACTTGATTTCCCTCCCACTGCAGCCAAATCTCGTATAATATCTTCCCTCAAATCAGTTGGCGGTAGATAAATTTCCGGCCTGTGCTCAGTTCTAATTTCAGGCTGTGAGCGGCTGATAGAAAAAGAATATAATATTTCATCAGACATATCCTCAGTATAGGGAAGCAGATTTGTCAGAAAAATAAAAGATGCTCCTATCCTGCGGGCAAGTTTGCGCAGATCCTTTAGTTCATCAACATTTGACTTCATAATTACATATTCAATGCCAATCTCACACTTTTTTTGTTTTTTGTCTCTTAGATTGCGAAATTTCTGTATATTTTTAATTACAGTCTTTAATTCTGCACCAGATCTAATATCAGCCATTGTTTCAGGTGAAGTTCCATCAACAGAAACTACCAGACTGTCAAGTCCAGCCTTTAATAATTCTGAAGCCTTATCTTTATTCAGCAAAAGTCCATTTGTGATTATTTGAGTTTTAACTCTCAATTCAGAAGCCAGCCCAATCATCTCTGCGATTTGAGGATGAAAAAGAGGTTCTCCAATCCCCCAGAATGAAATTTTTTTCAGATATTTAAACTCTTCCAAATCTTTAATTAGCTTTTTATAATCTTTAATCTGCATAAAACCCATTTCTTCATCCCAGGAATGACGGACACAGGTTTTACAGTTAAGATTACAGTCACTTGTCGGTTCAATATAGACTTTTGTTAGTAAGGGATCTGCCCTTTCAATATACATTCCATTATTGTTAAATTGAATTTTAACTTCTGCTTCTGCATTAAGTCCTAATTTTTCTCTGATTTCTGCCGGCAGTTCAAGCTTTCCATTTTTTAATTTTAGCTCAAGTTTTTCTGGAATTTTTTCGTTAAGACCATCACTGCGCCAAAACTGTGGATTGTTGATTAAAAATTGCATTATTTGCTCCTTTCTGCTGGCTTAACATTTAATAGCTAAAAATTCTACATTGTAAATAATTTAAACATTTAGTTAATTTTATTTTATCTTTTCTGTCTCCTTTTTGCAATTTTTAAAGTATTTTTTTTAAAAAAACCAGCCCTAGTTAAAGGCTGGTTTAGATTAAAAAAATTAAATAAAACAAATACTTGAAAAGTTAATATGAATTAATTATTGACCACTTCCATAACTTCATCTTCTTCCCAATCCCATGGTTCTTTTCTAATTAATGAATCAGCAAATGGAATATATATTGAAGCAATACCAACTATAGCGAGTATCCATTGATACCAGAGAAGCGGAATTATTTGAAATGGTCCCACTGCCCCTTCAGTTAATCCCATAACAAGCAGAATTTGAGCTCCATAGGGAAGTGCACCCTGCATAACACAGGCAAAGATATCAAGTAAAACTGCACTTCTTCTGGGGTCAACTCTAAATTCATCTGATATATTTTTTGCTATTGGACCATTAATGATTATGGAAACTGTATTATTTGCTATTGCTGCATCAGTTACAGCGACAAGTCCTGCTATTCCTAATTCAGCTGTATTTTTACTATTAATTTTTTTACTAATTGAATTAACAATAAATTGAAGTCCCCCAGCATTTTTCATCATTTCTGCCAGACCACCAGTTATTAAAGAAACAAGAAAAACATTAATCATTGAAGTAAAACCATTATATATTTCTTGAGGAAATGTTAAAAAAGTAAGATCTCCATAAAAAATCCCTATTATTCCAGATAAAACAATTCCAGAAGTTAAAACAACAAATACATTCCCACCCATAACAGCAAATATTAAAACAAAAAGATAGGGTATGATTTTAACTAAACTGTAACTGTATTCTGCTGTTTGAATAGCTTCAGGAGTTCCTGAAAAGAAAAATAAGAGAATCATAGTTAATATTGCTGCAGGAATAGCAATATAGATGTTTATCCTGAATTTATCTCTCATTTTAACTCCCTGAGTTGTGGTAGCTGCGATTGTTGTATCAGAAATAATTGATAGATTATCACCAAACATTGAACCACCGATTACAACAGCCATGATAAATGGAAGACTCATTCCAGTTTTATCAGCAAAGCCAAGTGCAATTGGTGCTACAGCAGCTAATGTTCCCATAGAAGTACCAGTTGAAACAGATATAAAACCAGCTATTAAAAATAAACCAATTGTAATAAATTGAACAGGTATTAATGATAATCCTAAATTAACAACTGAATCTACTCCACCCATTGCACCTGAGACTGTAGAAAAGCCTCCTGCAAGCAGATAGATCATACACATAATCATTATGTTTTTTTCTCCAAGACCGGTTAAAAATGTATTCATTTTCTCTTCCATTGTTCCTTCAAACATCATAAATGCAATAACTACACCTATTGAAACAGCTACCGGCATTGGAAATTGATAAAATGCATTATTTACTCCCCGCAGAGTCAATACAATTCCTGTACCTAAATAAATAGCTAAAAAGATAATAAACGGAAGTAAAGCCTTAGCATTACCCTTTTTAATTTCAGTGTTCTTCAAAGTAGTTCCCCCTAATATAATATGGTTTTAATTTAAAAAATTAACTATATTTTAGATATAAATATTAAAAACCAGATGAAAAATTACTTTATATTTTTGAAAGAGCATAGTTAAGATCATCAATAATATCTTCTACATCTTCAATTCCAATAGAAATCCTAATTAATCCATCAGTAATTCCTGATTCAATTCTTTCTTCTCTTGGAACCTGTGAGTTTGTCATCGATGCCGGATGCTGAATAAGTGTATCCACATCACCAAGGCTAACAGCAAGTGTGGCAAGCTGAACATTATTCATCATTTTCTCGCCAGCTTCAAATCCATCTTTTAACTCACAGCTAATCATACTGCCAAAACCATCTGCCTGTTTAACTGCAAGGTCATACTGGGGATGACTTTTAAGACCTGGATAATATACTTTAGCTACTTTTTCATGATCAGCCAAAAATTCTGCAACTTTCATTGCATTTTTTGCGTGTTTTTCTACTCGAATGGGAAGAGTTTTTAGACCTCTCAAAAGCAGCCAGGCATTAAAGGGACTAATTATTCCACCAAAGTCTTTTAAAGTTGTTCCTCTAATATTGTCCATCATTTCTTGACTTCCAACAATAATTCCGGCAACAGTATCTCCATGACCACCAATATATTTGGTAGCACTGTGAACAACCATATCTGCGCCAAGAGCAAGTGGTTTCTGAAAATAAGGTGTCATAAATGTATTGTCTACAATGACTTTTGCACCTGCAGCATGTGCTTTTTCAGTAATAGCTTCAATATCTACCAAACTTAAAGATGGATTAGCCGGACTTTCTAAATAAACTAATTTAGTGTTGTCCTGCATGTACTTATCAACATTATCAAGATCTGATAAGTCAGCAAAAGTTACTTCAATTCCATATCTGGGTAGCGTTTCTTCCATCAGCACATGAGTTCCACCATATAAACAATCAAGTGCTAAAATATGATCACCAGCAAATACTACTGCCATTACTGCAGCTGAAATTGCTGCCATTCCAGAAGCTGTTGCAATAGCTGCTTCTGCTCCTTCAAGGGCTGCCATTTTTTCCTCAAGTGCATTTTGAGTTGGATTTGCTAATCGAGTATAAATATAACCCTCTTTTTCTCCAGCAAATTTGGCTGCTCCATCTTTAACATTATCAAATGCAAAAGTTGAAGTTTGATAAATAGGAGTATTGTGAGCTCCTGTTTGTGGATCAGCGTGCTGACCTGCATGACAACAGAGTGATTGAAAACCAAGTTCTTCTAAATCTTTCTTTTCCAAAATAAAAACCTCCTTTTTGATATAAAATTATGTAATTGTTCAAAAAATTACAACAACAATTAGAATAATATATTAATTAAAATCGTTTGTCAATATTAATTTTTAAATTTTCTGACTTTTATAAAAGAGATTATTTAATTTTTTTAAATCTAGTTTTAAAAACAAGATTTTCTATTAAGTTTTTAACTTAGTTAAGTAAATTTGATCCATAAATTCAATTTTGAATTTAGCTGGGGTTTTTTCTTTTTCTGCCGCTTTTTCTCCAGCCAGAGAATAATAATAAACTGCTGTTTTGGCTGCTTCAAATAAAGATAAGCTGGAATCGGCTGCTGCAGCAGCAAAAACACCTAAAGTTGATCCCAGCATACAGCCAGTTCCGACAACTTCGGCCAACATTATATGACCATTGTTAAGCTTTGAATGCTGATTACCATCAGAAATTAAATCAATTTTTGAACTTACTACAACTACTGCTTCCAGTCTTCGGGCCAGCCAAGCAGCACTATTTTCTATTTCATTATATTCTCCAATTGATTCTACTCCCTTAATCTCAGCGGCTTTCCCAGCCAGAAAAGAAATTTCTCCTTTGTTACCTTTAACAAGTGCAATTTTTAGTTCAGACAATATTTTATGAGCTGCTTTATTTCTAAATTCCGTTGCTCCCACCCCAACCGGATCCAAGATTATTGGAATTCCAAGTTCATTGGCTTTTCTGCCAGCTTTCAGCATCGAATCAAGCTGCCGGGAAGAAATTGTACCAAGATTTAAAACTAAAGCAGAAGCATTTTCCACCATTTGAGCTGACTCTTCTATGGCTGGGGCCATCACCGGCAGAGCTCCCCAGTTTAAGGTAATATTAGCACAATCATTAACAGTCACCTGATTAGTAATATGATGAATCAATGGTTTTTTTGATTTGATAATTTTCTGGATTTCTTTTAAGTTTGCAGACATTGCTTTTTTAGTTGAACTATTTTTTGCTGACAATTTATTATTCTCCTTTCAGTTTTTGCCTGTTTAATAATCTTTTTAAAAATTTGACTTTCTTTTTTTATATTTTCTGCCCTGGTTAAAGCTGTAATCACAGAAATACAATCTGCACCATTTTTAATTACCTGAGCCGCATTATTTATATTTATTCCACCAATTGCAATCAGCGGTAATTCTGTCTTTTTACTAATCTCATTAATTCGCTTAAGGCCAATTCCATTTTTAGCTGAATCAAGCTTTTTAGAGCTAGTTTTAAAAATAGCTCCAACACCAAGATAATCTGCACCACCTACTTCAGCAGCTGATATTTCCTGATCACGCCAGGCTGTAAGGCCAATAATCTTATCAGGACCTAAAATTTTGCGGGCAGACTGCAGAGGCAGGTCGCTCTGCCCCAGATGAACCCCATCTGCATCTAAAGCTAGGGCCAGATCAATTCGATCATTAACTATAAAAATTATGCCTTTTTGCCTGCAGATTTTTTTAATTTCTTTTCCCAGCTTAAATTTTTCTCTTAAATCCAATTTTTTTTCCCGCAGCTGAATTACATCAACTCCGGCAGCAGCTGCCTCTTTTACTACATCTATACTTTTTCGACCAGCTGATAAACTCTCTTCGGTAATTAAATAAAAATCCCAGTCTATATTTTTCATGTCTGCTCCTTTCCTGCATTTGAATTTTTTAGTTTAGGCTCTAAATGACACTAAACGTCTCTAATTAAGATTCCAGAGATGATTAACCGGACTATTTCCCTGACCGACAACAAAATGATTTTTAATTGCCTCTGTAAGATAAGCTTTAGCTGCTGCAACAGATTCTTCCATCTCCAGACCTTTTGCCAGATTTGAAGCAATAGCCGCTGACAGTGTACAACCAGTACCATGAGTGTTATTAGTCTTGATATACTCTGCTTCAAATGTTGTAAACTGACTGCCGTCATAAAGTAGATCAACAGCTTTTTCTGATGAGCGTACTTTGCTGCTGTGTCCTCCTTTGATCAAAACATATTTACTTCCATATTTAATCAATTCTTCAGCCAGCTGCTGGGGCTCAATATTTTTTTCTAACTCTGCTCCAGCCAGCACTTTAGCTTCATGGAGATTAGGAGTGATAATTTCTGCCAGTGGAAAAAGTTTTTGCTTATAAGTCTCAACTGCTTCTTCTTTTAAGAGTAAGTCTCCACTGGTAGCAACCATTACTGGATCCACTACCAGATTGCTTAGAGAGTATTTTTTTATTTTTAAAGCAACTTCTTTAATGATTTGACTGTTGGCCAGCATCCCAGTTTTTAGAGCCGAAAACTCTATATCTTTTAAAACAGATTCCAGCTGTGAAGAAACAGCTTTTGAAGATAGTGTTTTTACATCCTGTACTCCCAGAGTGTTTTGGGCTGTTACTGCTGTAATTACTGAGGCTCCATAAACTTGATGGACAGTCATAGTTTTTAAATCAGCCTGAATCCCGGCTCCACCTCCAGAATCAGAACCAGCAATTGTTAAAACTTTTTTCAAATTAATCAGCTCCTTTTACTAGTATTTCAATACTTCTAACCTAAAAAGAAATTTCTGCTTTTCTAATTTAAATCCTCAATAAATGATAAGCTATCTACTTTTGCTGCTGCTTTTAAAAATAAATAGGCGATTACTGCTCCTCCAGCTGCACTTAAAGCAAAGGGAATAACAAAGAAAAATACTGCGGCTGGACTTCCCATTAGAAATTTAGCAATTGGATAAGCAGCAATGGCTCCTAAAAACCCTGTCCCAATTAGCTCACCTGCTAAAGCCCAGTTTTCACTTTTAAACTTTTGATAAAGCAGACCGGCCATTAAAGCCCCAATCATACTGCCTGGAAAAGCCAGCAAAGACCCGGTACCCAGCATATTTCTAAACAGAGAAATTGCAAAAGCATTCCAGACAGCATAAGCCGGGCCAAGTAAAACAGCTGATAAAATATTAATTAAATGCTGAACCGGAAAAGCCTTAGCCACTCCCACCGGAATATAGATTAAATGTCCGGTCATTGTTCCCAGAGCAATTAGAAGTGCTGAAAAAGTTAATTTTTTATTATCCATTCTGATCATCCTTTCTGATATTATTAAACTCATTTCACAATTTAAATTCTCAATAATTTAAGCTTTACTGAAGATCATTTTTAACTCAGCTGCTGATCTACTATTTTCATCGCACAATAAGAACCACACATTGTACAGGCATCTTCTGCCTTTAGTGTCTGATTATGTTTTTTTCTCGATTCTCTTAATTTTTCTGGTGCCAGGGCCAGCTCAATCTGTTTTTCCCAGTCTAATTTTTTTCTGGCTGCAGCCATTTTCTTATCTCTTGCTTTGGCTCCTTTAACTCCTTTGGCAATATCTGCTGCATGAGCTGCAATTTTGCTGGCAATTACTCCTTCCCGCACATCTTCAATATCCGGTAAACCAATATGTTCTGCTGGTGTAACATAACAGAGAAAATCTGCTCCCGCTGCCGCTGCAGCAGCTCCACCAATTGCTGCTGTAATATGATCATAACCTGCTGCAATATCAGTCACTAAAGGACCCAGCACATAAAAAGGTGCCTCTTTACAGAGTTCTTTCTGCAGTTTAATATTTGTCTCAATCTGATCATATGGTACATGGCCCGGTCCTTCTACCATCACCTGAACTTCTGCTTCCCTGGCTCTATCTACCAGCTCAGCTAAAACTAACAGTTCATGAATTTGAGCTCTATCTGTTGCATCTGCCAGACTGCCCGGTCTTAAAGCATCACCAAGGCTTAAAGTTACATCATTTTTATAGCAGATTTCTAATAAGCGGTCATAATATTCATAAAGGGGATTTTCTTGATTATTATGCAGCATCCAGGCAGCCATAAATGAACCACCACGGCTCACAATATCAGTTACTCTGCCTTCAGCAGCTAAATGCCTCAGTGTTTCTAAAGTTAAGCCGCAGTGAACTGTAATGAAATCAACTCCTGCTTCAATCTGTGCCGCCACCACTTCAAATAACTCTTCTACTGTCATTTCTATAATCCCACGGCCAGATTTTACTGTCTCCACTGCTGCCTGATAAATTGGAACAGTGCCAACCGGTAAGTGGGAATTTTTTAAAATAGCCTCTCTAGTCTCTTTTATCTTATCTCCGGTAGATAAATCCATCACGGCATCAGCGCCAGCTTCAACTGCAGTTTTTAATTTTTTTAATTCATTTTCAATACTGTCATAGTCTTCTGAAGTCCCAAAATTTGCATTCACCTTAGTTTTTAAACCCTCACCAAAAGCAACTGCCTCCAGGTTATTGTGCTTTATATTTGCTGGAATAACTACTTTTCCAGCTGCTACCTTTTCTCGTATATACTCTGCACTAACCCCTTCTTTTGCTGCTGCCAGCTTCATTTCTGCACTTATTTCACCTTTTTTTGCTCTTGTTACTTGAGTCATAATTTTCAGCTCCTTTTATTTTTTATAATTTTGAATTTAATTTAAATTAAATTTTTAATTCTTATTGATTATTCTAATTTTAATGTAAACAATTTTTATTATTTTAATACAAAAAAACACAGCCCCCAACTAAGGAAACTGTGTTTAATAATTCAAAGCAATTATCTCAATAATCACTACTGCACAACTCCCTTCGCTGGTATTATCCAGATCAGGTTTGAAGGGTCAAAGCATCTGCTTTATCTCAGCCATTAGGCTCCCCTGTTAGATTTATTAAATTTTATAAATATCGGTGCTAATTTTTATTTTCTAGGGCTTTCATTACAATTAAAAGTACAATATAGGTGACTATGGTAGTAGGGATCAAAAAACTTGCATTATAGATTGTAGAATAGGCCCAAACATTTTGCCCTTCTGGTGCATAACTTCCAAAAAAGATAACCCCAGATAAAATATGAACTATTAACCTTAAAGCAGCAGCCACTAAAACTGCCCAAAACATTCGCACTGGCTGAAGTATATCATCTTTCCTAATCTTGAAAATTCCTGCAGCACCTAATACCATGTATGGTAGTGGGTAATCCATTATTAATTGAACTGGATGAATTATATAGGCTCCAAACATCAGCTGCAGCAAACCATAAGCCAGTCCACTGAACATTCCAGCTCCCAGACCCCAGCGAAAAGCAATAATTAATACCGGCAGCATTTCTAAACTTACTGATCCTCCCTGCGGCATTCGCCAGAGTTTCAAAAAGTTTAATACAACTGCTAAGGCCACCGCAACACCAATCTCAGCCAGCATTCTTGTTGAAAATTTATTCTGCATAATAAAAACCCTCCTGATTTGTGAGAAACAAACCGGAGGGCTTAATATTTTTATATTACTACCTACGCCTGCATTACCAGGATCAGGTCAATGGGTCGATGATTTCTCATCCTCTCAGCCTCCAGTTTGGCTCCCCAGTCTTTAATTTTAAAATTTAGTCGTGTAGATATCTCTATCTAGTTGTATTATACAATATAAATTTAGATTAATCAAATTAAATCTTGATCCTTTTACCGCTCAGATAAAACTCGCATGATAACAACTTCGTGTTCATCTTAATTTACTTAAAACCCCCACATAATTCTCACCAACAGGGGAACTATTACTGCCAACAAAAGCTGTAGTGGTGCACCGACAACAATAAAATCTTTAAACTTAAATCCACCTGAACTATAAACCATCAGATTTGTCTGATAACCAACTGGACTAGCAAAAGCAGCGCTAGCAGCAAAAGTAGTAATTAAAACAAAGGCAAAAGGATTAACTGCCAGCTGCTGAGCTGTACCGATAGCTACCGGCAGCATCAAAAGAGCACTGGCATTATTGCCAACTACATTTGCCATCACTGAAGTTGCTAGATAAATAATCATTGCAATCCCAATAGCGGGTAGGACATCTGCTAAATTCATAATTTTAGCAGCCAGATATGATGCTGTACCCGATTTTTCTATTGCCATCCCCATTGGAATTAATCCAGAAAGTAAAAAATAAACCTCCCAGTCTATAGAACTAAAAAACTCACTTTTATTAATTACTCCACTTAAAACCATCAGAAAAGCTCCGCTCAAAGCAGCAATAGCAACTGGTAGAATATTTAAAGCAACACTCAGAATGAAAAAAGCTAAAATAGCAGCTGAAATATACATTTTTTTGCGGTCAAACAGATTTGGATCATATTCATGATCAATAATAAAGTTATTATTTTTACTCAAACGATCTAAAGTTTTTTCTGTAGCTAAAAGCAAAATCAAATCTCCAGGCTGAAAACGATAATCACGCATTTTTTGATGTGTAATCTCTTCTCCACGTCTTAATGCTAAAACATTACAGTCATAGCGCTCCAGAAAATTGATCTCATCTAAAGTTTTATTAACCAAAAATGAATGGGCTGGAACCACAACTTCTATTAAAGTTTCTCCAGCAAGCGGCTGCTCTATAGAATGATCATCAACAACCATTTCTGGCAGAGTTTTCATTCCTTTACTTTTAACCAGTTTTAATAGCGTTTCTTCTCTGGCTCTGATAATTAAATGATCTCCTGCTCTTACAGTCTTAGCACTTAATGGTTCCATAAACTGTTTACCGTTCCGGATAATTCTAATAATATCATAATCTAGCTCTTTATCTTCAGCAATTTCATTAAAACTTTTACCAACAAAAACACAATCTTCTTTTATCAAAACTTCAGTTAAATAGTTTTTCATCTCATATTCATCAGTTAAATCTTCTTCTACTTCCAGTCTGGCAGGAATAAGCTTATAGCCAATTATTAAAAGATAGGCGATACCAATTAATAAAACTATAATCCCTAGGCCTGTAAATTCGAACATCGAAAAAGGATGATTTAACATCCGATCTGAAACCTGACTTGCAAGTAAGTTAGTTGAGGTACCGATTAAAGTAACTGTCCCTCCTAACATTGCTGTATAAGAAAGTGGTATTAATAATTTAGAAGGTGAAACATTAGTTTTTCTCCCAAGCTCTCTAACCATTGGTATTAGAGCTGCCACTACTGGAGTATTGTTAACTATCCCCGAAGTTGAACCTGTCAACATAGAAATTAAAGCAATCTGTCTTCTTGGATTTTCACCGGTGATATCAGATATTTTATCACCTAAAAGCTGTACAGCTCCACTGCGCTGAATTCCAGCACTAAAGACAAACATGGCCATAACAGTAATTGTAGCGGAGTTACCAAAACCTGAAAGTGCATCTTCTACTGACATTTTTGAAAGCCCATCGAAAACAACAAGTGTTATCGGAACTAAAACTGCCAGCAAGCTGATCGGCATTGGCTCCCAGATAAATAAAACAAGAAGCACTCCAATTAAAGAAATTATAAATATTATACTGCTGTTCAGCTGATTTTGTATCTCTAAATCTTCAACTTTTTCAGCAGCTTTTAAATCCTGAGCTGAAATATTTAATGAAAAGATTAATAAAATAGAAATTAAAACTAATATTATAATATATTTATTATTCTTTGGTAACATCAATTGACCCTCCTCTTCGAGGCAAGCCCAATAGACTTGCTAGCAAATTTTAACTTCTATCAATATTTTTATGATATTTAATTCAAATTATATTCCAAACTTTATCTTATATTTTAACAAATTTTGATTGGCATTTCCAGCCCTTAGAAACTAATTTGATTTCTTATTTTGTAAATTGAATTTATTTAATTCTCGTATTTGATTGAAACTTTTAAGCTGGCCTGTTAAACTATAGGCAAAGTTTAAAGAATAAAAAAAGAGGAGGTGGTTTAGCTTGCAAAATATTAAGAAGTTATTTGGAAAATATAGTGATGATATGGTAAGCGGTTTAACTACTGCTACTATTGCTCTACCTCAAAATATGGCTTATGCATTAATATTAGGTATTAATCCAATTTATGGAATTTATGCTTCTATTTTTTCAATGTTAACAGCATCTATTTTTAATTTATCGTCTTATGTAATTGTAGGTCCAACAAATATGATGGCAGTTGCCCTCTACAGTAGTTTAAATAATTTTCAGGGAGAAAATTATCTGCAAGTTATTTTCTTAACTACTTTTTTAATTGGTTTATTTCAATTTTTACTTGTTAGTTTTAATTTAAGTGAATTAATTAAATATGTATCTCATCCAGTAGTTGTTGCTCTTTCTCATGGAGCTGCAGTTTTAATTCTTTTTTCTCAAATTGAAAATTTCACCGGGGTCAGTGTTAATGGATCAAATGTATTAACTAAAGGCTGGCAGTTTATTTCGAACTTTTCGCAAGTTAATTATACAAATTTAGCTGTAGGTGTAGTTACCTTAATTCTAATTTATACTATTCCACTACTGAAAAAGACACTACCAGAATATCTTTTAACAGTTGTTATTATGACTGTCTTAACTACTTTAACAGGAGTTAATAATTCTATACCCTTAGTCGGTGAAATACCAAAAAAAATTATAGACTTTAATCTCATAAATTTCGACTGGTATTTAATTGGTCAGCTTTATACTAAAGCTTTTTCAATTGCTTTACTTGGTTTAATACAAACTATGGCTGTACTCCAGGCATTATCTTTAAAAACAGAAGAAACTCCAGATTTTAACAGAGAATTTAGAAGTCAGGGTATTAGTAATATGGTAATTTCATTTTTTAGTGCTTTTGCTATTTCTGCTTCTTTTTCGAATACTTTTGCCAATTTAAGTGCTGGAGCCAAACATAGAATATCTCAACTTTTTTGTGCGATTTCCATTATAATATTTATTCTCTTTTTTAGGCCTCTAATCTCATATATTCCGGTAGCAGTTTTAGCAGGTCTTGTAATAGCAGCTGCTTTAGGTATTACAGATTTAGAAGAAGTCCTCAAAAATATGAAAACCACTAAGGGTGATGCTTTAATCTTTGGGTCTACCTTTACAGCTACAATAGTCCTGCCAAACCTTGATCAGGCGATTTATTTTGGAGTTTTAGTCTCTTTAGTTGTAGTTTTACAAATTTCTAAAAAGGCTGATATAGAAATGCTATTTTATGATAAAAAAGAAGATGATCAGGCATATCATCTTCATCATGCAGATCATGAAGATGTAGATGAAACTGAAATCTCTACTCAACAGGCCAGAGTTGTTGACCTTAAAGGAGCAGTTCATTTTAGTGCTGCAGATGATTTAAAAGACCAGCTTGATGATTTTTTCGAGCCAAATACAGAC
Source organism: Bacillota bacterium (assembly GCA_051746665.1). Taxonomy (GTDB): domain Bacteria; phylum Bacillota; class Halanaerobiia; order Halanaerobiales; family Halanaerobiaceae; genus Halanaerobium. Next base: position 34,827 of record JBNJFG010000006.1, on the reverse strand, counting down.
TTCATTATCCGACTCAGAAATGTAAGAAGAATTGATATTACAATTATTGGAGTTTTAGAAGAGTTTATAGACAGAGTCCACGAAAATGGTGGCGAAATTATGCTGACTGGAGTTAATGAGCGCTTAATTAAAATTTTTAGAAAAATTGGGCTTGTAAAAAAGATTGGTGAGGGAAATATTTACCTTCCTGAAACTGAATACTTTGCTGCAACAAATAAAGCACTGGATTTTAGTGAACATGAACATAAAGATAAAGAGAAAAATAAAGGTGAAGATGAAAAAAATGAAAATGAATAATGAAACTCCCATTGAATGCAGAAAATTTTAAACTGCTTTCAAAATGGGAGTTTTTTATTAAATATTTTATTTGGATGTTAAACTTTACTTTATTATCTTAAACTGTGCCCTTTATTTTGACTCACATAACGGCCAAGTGAGGAAATAATGCTGCCAATACACTGACGGCAATCTCCAGCCTCTTCATTAACACATATTTTATCTGGATAAATTTGATACTGTTCTCGATATTTACCATCAGTTACATTAGGCATGACTACATTTGCGCCTGCCTTCAGAGCTTTTTGTCTTCCCTCAGCATCAATTGTACCTAAGGCAGTAGTGGCTGGAATATGAGCTAATGGCAGTAAAAGTCTGCTTAAGGCAGTAAATTTTAATGTCATTTCTACTGTACCAGTCTTACTATCTTTTAAAGGAGTCTGTTGATGAGGAATAAATGGTCCTGATCCAATCATATCAAGCTCTAATTCCTGACAGAGAAGCAAATCTTCTGCTAAAATTTCTGGAGTCTGCCCCGGTAAATCAATAATAACTCCACTTCCGATTTGATAACCAAGGACTTTTAAATATTTAAGGCTTTCAATTCTATTTTCAAAACTCATTCCTGGATGATATTTTTCATATAAACTTCTAGAAGCTATCTCATGTTTTAAAAGATAACGATCTGCCCCAGCCTCTCGCCAGAGCTTATATGCTTCAAAGTCTCTTTCTCCCAAACTTAAAGTAACTGCTATTCCTGTACTTTTTTTGAGTTCTTTAATAATTTCTGCTATTTCTGCAGCTGGATATTCATCTTCTCCTGACTGTAGAACTATTGTCTGATAACCCAGTTCAGCCGCCATTTGAGCAGTTTTTATAATCTCTTCTTTTTCTAATTGATAGCGATCCAACTGCTGATTATCTTTTCTTAAACCACAATAATGACAGTTTTGTTTGCAGTAACTGGAAAACTCGATAATTGCTCTTAAATGAACCTCATCTCCACAAATTTCAGCTCTTTTCTGATCTGCTTTCTGCAGCAGATAATCTAAATTATCTATATCTTCAGCCAAAATTGCGCTAATCTCCTCTTTGCTCAATTTTGCTTCTTTATCTGCTTGATCAACTAATTTCTTAATTTTAAATTGATTCAATTATACCACCTCTACAATTTTTTCTTGATCCTGCTGCCACAGTTTTAGAGCTTCAGGAAATGGTTTTAAAGCTCTGTCTAAAATCCCATGCAGCCAGGCAATACCAATGCCGTAGTTAATAACTGGCACACCAACATTTTCTGCTTCTTTGAGTCTTGATAATACTTCTTTCCTATTCAACATACAGCTGCCGCAGTGTAAAATAACATCATAATCTTTAAGATTTTCCGGAAATTCACGTCCTGATACATGCTCAAATTCAATTTCAGGACTAATTTTATTGTGAACCCAGTTAGGAATTTTAACTGTTCCAATATCATCCTGCTGCCGGCGGTGAGTACAGGCTTCAGCAACTAGAACTTTATCGCCAGCCTTTAATTTTTCCATTGCCTTTGCCCCCTGCACAAAAGTATTAAGATCTCCTTTGTAACGGGCAAAAAGCACAGAAAATCCTGTCATTAAAATATCTTCAGGTACAGCTTCCGAAACTTTCTCAAAAGCCTGAGAATCGGTAACTACAATTTTAGGATTCTTTTTCAATTTATCTATTTCCGAACTCACTGCTGCTTTTTTAGTCACTAACGCAGTTCCATCATTATCTAAAACATCTCTGATTGTCTGCACCTGGGGTAAGATTAATCGCCCTTTAGGAGCAGCAGAATCAATAGGTGTTACAAGAACTACTACATCACCTGGTTCAAATAAATCACCCATAATCGTATCATGACTTAAGTCTTCTGGCATTTTCTCAGCAATAGCATCTCTGATTTCTTTAATCCCAATTTTTTCTTCAGCACTTGCTTCAATTATTGTCAAATCTTTTTCTGCCGTAATTTTATTAATCTTTTCTTTTAACAAATTAATCGCTTTTTTATTTTTTAGCATCTCAACTTTATTAATAACAATTATATAAGCGATTTCTCTTTCTTTAAATTCTTTAATTAATTCCTGTTCAAATTTTCCTATTCCCTGACTGGCAGAAATCACAAGCAGCGCCAGATCAGTTTTTCTTAAAATTTCTTTTGTTTTTTTGATCCGCATTTCTCCCAGTTCACCTTGATCATCAATCCCAGCCGTATCAATCATCATCACAGGACCAATAGGCAAAAGCTCCATTGCCTTATAAACAGGATCAGTGGTAGTCCCCGGCTGACTTGAAACCAGGGCCAAATTTTGATTTGTCAGCTTATTAATTAATGAAGATTTACCGACATTACGCCTGCCAAAAACTGCGATATGTGGACGATCTCCTTTGGCTGTTGAATTCATTATTCCACTTCCTTCTTTAATCTTAATCTGAATCAAATGAGTTCTTTTAGCTAAAAATAAATTTATTATTTAAAAAAAATTAAAATCTAAAGGTATAAATCATGTTCCCCTTCAGCAATCGCCTCAAGTTTATCAGCTATATTTTCTGCCAGTTTCGGATTATCATTTTCCAGATCTTCCATTAGATTAGCCAGACATTCTTTACCATATCCGCGGCTCTGCTCTGTTCCATAATCTTTTAAATATTCTTTAAAAGTAAGCATCGCATTGGGGCGACAAAATTCCTGAATTTTACCCGGCTTAGCTAAATCCATAAAATCTTTTCCAGTCCGACCAAGACGATAACAGGCTGTACAAAAACTTGGTATATAACCATCTTTTGCAATTCCAGAAATTATTTCATCAATCGGACGCAGATCATGGAGTGAAAACTGAGCCAATTCTTCTTTATTCTTATCTTTTTTATCATAACCACCAGGCGTTGTTCTGGAACCAGCAGATATCTGAGACACTCCATGTTCAAATAATTCATTTCTCATCTCTTGACTCTCTCTGGTTGATAAAATCATTCCTGTATAAGGAACAGCTAACCTTAAAACAGCTACTAATTTTCGGAAATCAGCATCTGAAACCGGATAAGGTACTTCATCCAAGGGAGTTCCAGTGGCAGGATTAAGTCTTGGTACAGAAACTGTATGGGGACCAACTCCATATTTTTGGTCTAAATATTCAGCATGGAGCAGCATTCCAATTACATCAAATTTATAATCATAGAGACCAAATAAAGCACCTATACCAACATCATCAATCCCAGCTTCTTGGGCTCTATCCATTACAGATAATCTCCAGTCAAAATTGCTCTTAGGACCAGAAGGATGTAATTTGGCATATTGTTTTCTATTGTATGTTTCCTGAAAACAAGTATAAGTTCCGATCTCAGATTCTTTAAGCTTTTTAAAGTCCTCTGTACTTAATGGCGCAATTTCTGCATTAATTCTCCTAATTTCTCCACCATTTTCTGTTTTAACATCATAAGCAGTTTTAATACTTTCTACCACATAATCTAAATCAGTAATTGGTGCTTCACCGGTTAAAACTAATAATCTTTTATGTCCTTCACGTTCTAAAGCTTCAACCTCTCTGCGAATTTCTTCCTGACTTAATTTTTTTCGATCAATCTGATGATTATCTTTACGAAATCCACAGTAAAGACAATTATTTATGCACTGATTGGCAAAATACAAAGGAGCAAAGATAACCAGCCTTTTACCATAAATCTCTTCCTTTACTTTTCTTGCAGCTTCTAAAAACTGATCAATCAGCTCTTCATCTTCTACCTGCAGTAAAGTTGCCGCTTCGATAGAAGTAATTCCCTTTAACTTTAATGCCTTATCTATAATTCTTTTAACCTCCTGCTGATTTGGCTCTTTAGCAGAATCTAAAATATGCTCAATTTTTTCATCAGTTATATAATCACAAACTTCAGTTCTATAATCGTTCCCAAATTCCTCTTTAAAATAATTTATATTACTCATAATTTCCTCCCTTAATTTGCTTACATTTACTTGCTACTTGCACCGTGAACTACCCGATTTATGTCGAAAAAAGTCTAAAACACATCTTTTCCAACATAGTTTTATCTGAATCGACAAAAACTGACAGGTTCACGGTGCATGTACGATAATTCTTATTCTACTTCGACTGAAGTTAAAGCTGATTTTAAATTAACTCCAGGCAGACTTCCCAGCTGACCTGTAATTGCTCCAATCTCATCTGGTGTTCCCTCTACTATTAAAGATATCATTGATAATCCATGTTCAGCAGAAGGGATGCCCATTCGGCCAATAATACAATCCGCATTTTTACTTAAAATTTTATTTATTTGATTACTTACTTTTTCTCTTTTTTTGACAACAATAGCAACTGAACCAATTCGTTTTTTCATTTTTCTGCTCCTCGACTTAAATTTTAATTTAATATTTTAATCATTCTAAAAATCATCAATTATCATTGTTAAATTTAAAATTAGACATAAAAATATCCCCTCCCTTGATTTTCAGAAATATCCTTAAATTCAGGAAGAACTAAAATATTTTATCCTTTCAGACAGTAAACCCGGCTGATCAGATATTAACTTGTTTTTAATTATAACTTATTTGAGTAGTTTGTTCAAGTTTTCACGTTAAATTTTATTTTTTCAATTTTTGAAATATTAAGCTTTATATCTAATTAAGGCTTTAATCTTCTTAAATCATCGCTAATAGCGTCCAATCACAGAATTATATTCTTGCTTTTTGACATCAAATGTTATAAAATTAGATAGGAACACTTTATTCAAAAAAATATTTATGTTAAAGTGTTAAAGCGTTAAATTTTTTAATACAAGAAGGGAGAAGATATAATTTATGATAAAAAGTAAAAACACTTTATTTATTCTAAGTGCTGTTTTGGTTTTTAGTCTTTTACTCAGTGGAATGGTTTCTGCACAGGGAACTACTTTCCTATCAATTGCAACCGGGGGTACTTCAGGTACTTATTATCCAATTGGCGGTGCACTTGCTAAGGTTTTAAATGAAAATATAGATAATATGAATGCTTCTGCTCAATCAACAGGAGCTTCTGTGACTAATACTCGTTTGATTTATAATCAGGAGGTAGAACTAGCAATTCTACAAAATGATATTGCCAATTATGCTGTTAATGGTGAAAGACAGTTTGAAGGCAATCAAGTTAACAATATGAGTGGTGTTGCTTCTTTATACCCAGAAGTAATTCAGATTATTGTTCGTAGTGATGCAGGAATCAATAGTATTGAAGATCTTAAAGGTAAAAGTGTGGCTGTTGGTGCTCCTGGTAGTGGTGCTGAAGCAAATGCAAGCCAGATTTTAGACTTCTTTGGTTTAACTTATGATGATATCCAGGAAGATTATTTATCTTTTGGAGAAGCAGCAAGTCGTTTAAAAGATAGACAAATCGATGCAGCTTTCTTAACAGCTGGTATTCCTACTGCTGCTGTAATGGATGTTGCGGCAACTCAGGATATCAAATTATTAAACTTCAGTGATCAAGATATTGAATCTTTAAATAAAGCATATCCTTATTTAACCGGAGTTACTGTTCCAGCTGGAACTTATACTGGTTTAGATAATGATGTTCAGACTGTAGCTTTACAGGCTATTTTAGTTGCTGAATCAAACTTAAGTGAAGAGGTAGTTTATAATATTACAAAAGCAATTTTTGAAAACAGAGATACTTTAATTGCTGCTCATGACAGAGCCAGAGACATTACTTTAGATGGTGCTCAGTCTGGTATGACAGTTGAACTACATCCCGGTGCTCAAAAATATTATAATGAAGTAAAGTAAAGATTAAATAATTTAGATTTTAGATTAGCTTAAAGTTTAAGTAAATCATTATAAAATTGATTTAAATGACTTTTAAAATTAATATCAAGCCTCTAAAATCTAACAAAAGGAGGATAACCGGGTATTGAAAAATACCCGGCTCTCATTTGTTATGACAAAAAATAAAAGATTTAAATTTTTTTTGCTTTTATTATCACTTTTAGTTATAGTATTTTCACTCTTTGTTTTTAAAGTTAATACAATCCAAATTATTGATTACCAGGCAGATAAAATTATCTGGGCGCAGAAAGTTAAAGATGGCGCTGATTTTAGTATTAGGTATTTACATTCTGTTGCTAAAACACCGGTAATTGAATTCTTTGAAATCAAAGATGGAAAAATATTATTAACAGGAACAGAATATCAGTCTTATGGAGCAGGTCTTCCCACTTCAGCTGAGCAGGGGGATTATATAGTAGCTGATGATAAGTTTATAATAAAAAACATAAATCAAAAGCTGCCCGAAATAATGCTTAGAGTTAGTGATTATGCTCAACACGAATTTATTTATAATGAAAAAACTTATAAATTATACGAAAGTGTTAAAACTGAAACTTTACTGCAAATCAAGACTGAAAAATTTAGCTATTTAAGATTTATCTTAAGGAGGTATTAAAATGGCTGAAAAAGAACACTTACAAGAAGATGAATTACTTAAAAAATATGACCCGACTACAGATTATAGACATTATACCGGGCTAGCAGCAATATTAGTTTCTACCATTGCTGTAACTTTATCTTTATTTCATCTTTATACCGCTGGCTTTGGTATCTTACTTGCCTTAAAACAGAGAGCGGTTCATCTGGGATTTATTTTTACATTAATCTTTCTTTTATATCCAACATTAAAACATAAAAAAGAAAGCAAATTATTACTTACTGTTGATATGATTCTAGCTTTAGGAAGTATTGCTATTTCTTCTTATATTATATTTAACTATGAAACTCTAGTCCGCAGAGCTGGAATGTATACTCAATTTGATCAGTTTATGGCCATCCTGGCTATTATAATTGTACTTGAAGGAACACGTAGGGCCTTAGGTCCAGAATTACCGGTCATTTCGATTTTATTTTTGCTTTATGCTCATTATGGTCAGCAGATGCCGGGAATGTTAGCACATAGAGGCTATACCTGGTCACGTATTGCAAGTCACATGTATTTTACAACTGAAGGTATTTTTGGAATTCCACTCGGAGTCTCTGCAACATATATTTTCTTATTCTTACTTCTGGGTGCTTTTGCTAAAAGAACCGGTCTGGGAGATTTATTTATTGATCTCGCCCTATCTTTAACTGGTAGAACAACCGGTGGACCTGCAAAAGCTGCTGTTGTTTCCAGTGGTTTAATGGGATCAATTTCTGGAAGTTCAGTTGCCAATACCGTAACAACAGGTTCTTTTACAATACCATTAATGAAAAAAGTAGGTTATGATTCTCAATTTGCAGCTGCAGTTGAAGCATCAGCTTCTACTGGAGGACAGATAATGCCACCAATTATGGGGGCGGCAGCCTTTATTATGGCAGAGTTTATTGGGGTACCATATGTTACTATTGCTAAAGCTGCTATTCTACCAGCAATTCTATATTATATAACTGTTGGTTTAATGGTTCACTTTGAAGCGAAAAAACAGGGCTTAGAAGGAATGAGCGATGATTTAATTCCTAAATTCTTAACTGTTTTAAAAAACAGAGGCCACATGATAGCACCCTTAATTATTATTTTCTATTATTTATTTAAAGGTTATACACCACTAAGGGCAGCCTTTTTAGGAATTATTGTTTCCTATGCTTTAAGTTTTTTCAAAAAAGATACTCGAATGGATCTGCAGGATTTGCTTGACACTTTAAGAGAAGGTGCTATTTCTGCATTAGGAGTTGCTGCAGCCTGTGCTGCTGTTGGCTTTATAGTTGGAGTTACAACTTTAACTGGACTCGGACTTAAATTTACCAGTCTAACTGTAGCTTTAGCTAATGGTAATCTATTTTTTGCTCTATTCTTTACCATGGTGGCCTGTACTATTTTAGGAACAGGATTACCAACCACAGCTACTTATATTGTACTGGCAACAATGGCAGCTCCAGCTTTAACACAACTTGGAGTACCCATTTTAGCAGCCCATTTATTTGTGCTTTACTTTGGAGTAGTGGCAGACTTAACACCACCAGCTGCTCTAGCAGCCTATGCAGGTGCGGGTATAGCTGGCTCAAACCCTCTTAAAACTGGTTTGACGGCAGTTAAACTTGCGATTGCAGGTTTTGTGGTGCCTTTTGTCTTTGCTTATTCTCCTTCACTGCTGTTAATTGACACTACAGTTTCTCAAGTAATTTTAATTACTGGTAGTTCAATTTTAGGAGTATTTGCACTGGCAGCAGCCGTACTGGGTTATTTAAATCATAAAACCAGTTTTATAGAAAGAATTATACTGCTGGCAAGTTCGCTTGGATTATTAATCCCGGGCTGGCAGTCAGATATTATTGGTCTTATTTTATTAGGACTTGTTTTATTCATGCAGTTTAAAAACAGCAAAAAATTAAATAATGAAGCAGCTTAAAAAATGAAAAAAGCCCCTCCAACTTGAAAAAAGTTAGAGGGGTTTTTTTAATAATTCTTCTATATAATTTTAATGGTTATTATAGACAATTCTTTTTTTACGAATACTGTTTACAAAGCTTTCGAATTCTTGATAATATTTGGCAGTATTAAATTCAACACTGATCTCAGGCTCTTTAGAAGAAGTCATAACCTTAAAATAACCCTGAAGCAGACACATATCAAGTTCCATAGCACTTATTTTATCATAGTAAATATGCTTCATCCTATATCCAAAATAATTATCTCTGATTTCTTTAAATCCCTCTTCGGCAAAAACCAGTCCCTGATTGGTAGCAACCAAAATCTTGGCTGAAGAAAAAACTGGTGAAGATTCAACTCTCTCATTGACATGTTCTCTTCTGATAAAAACAAGTTCCTCGATTTCTTCATCCTCAGTAAAAATTGACTGTTTTTTAACAATTTCCTTAAAAATTTGATGTACATCAAAATCAGCCTCAGTGATTTCTTTAATCTTCTCCTTTAAACTTCTCATTTTAATCTCCTCTCTACTAGACTAATAAACAAACTGCCGTAGAATTAAAACAGATTAAAATTAAAATTTATTTTAGGATGATAAGTTCTGTCACCAGTGCAGGTACTTTTTTATAGGATCATCCTCTTCTAAGTTAATTTTATCATAATTCTATCAACTTAATCAATAATTAAAATATCATGAGGATCATCTACAACAATCTGAGGACTTCCCTGATAAATTTCTATCTCACCGAGAACTTTAATTTTTTTGTCTAAAATATATTCAGCTGGCGGATAATCAAATTTATTTAAATTATTATTAAAAATAATTATAGATAGTGTGTTTTGATAATCATTAGAAAAGTTAAGATAATTAACAGAATTTGTAGCAGCAGTATTAACAATCTTTCCTTCGACAATTACTCTCTCTCCCAAAAACAGGCCTGCCTCCTGATAAGAAATTATCGGTAAGCTCTTTTGTAATTCTAAAATTTGTGACCAAATACCCAGTCTGGATTTTCTTGCTTTTTGAACTGCTTTTTTAAATTCAGCTTCATATTGATCATTCGGCTCAACTATCATCAAGCCTGCATAACCATTTTCTAATAATTTTTGATTAAAATTTTCTCCATCTTGAAAGATATAGGCTAAGGTTCTACCATAATGATCTTCTTTTTCATTATCATATTTTAAAACAACATTTCTGCCCAATAATTTTTCAGTACTAAAATCTCTGGCTTCTTCAGCATAAAATTCAGATTGATCATTATCCCAATCAATCTCAGGTGTATCAACTCCAAGCAGACGAATTGAATCCCCAGCTGCAGTTTTAACAGTATCACCATCAATTACCCTTTCAATATATACCTCATCTGCCTGCTGCTGATTACAGCCGGTAATTGATAAAATTAGTACTGCCAGTATTGTTAATAAGATTAAAGATTTTTTAAACATCATATCAATCCTTAGCTTAAATTATTATATTAATTTATTATTTTCAAAATAATATTATTAAATTATTGCTGATAATTACTTAAAAACTTCTTTAAACGCCCAATAGCAATTCTTAAATCTTCTTCAGATGGTAAAAATACCATACGGAAATGATCTGGAGTTGGCCAATTAAAACCACTTCCCTGAACTAAAAGCACCTTTTCCTGAACCAGAAAATCAAGTATAAAGCGTTCATCATTTGTAATATTAAACTTTTCAATATCGATTTTAGGAAAAAGATATAAGCCAGCTTCTGGCTTCACACAACTAATCCCTGGAATATCTGTTAAAAGTTTATATGCTAGATCACGCTGTTCTTTAAGTCTGCCGCCGGGTAAAACTAAATCATCAATACTCTGATAACCGCCCAGAGAAGTCTGAATTGCATATTGAGATGGAACATTACTGCAGAGCCTCATTGAAGCAAGTATATTCAAACCTTCAATATAGCTCTCTGCATGATACTTTGGTCCACTGAGCATCATCCAACCAGCTCTAAAGCCAGGCACTCGATGAGATTTTGAAAGCCCACTAAATGTCACCACTAAAACATCATCTGTTAAAGTCGCTATCGATGTATGTTCAGTTCCATTGTAAGTTATTTTTTCATAAATTTCATCACTGTAAATAATCATATCATTTTCCTTAGCAATCTTAATTATAGCTTCTAAAATTTCAGTTGGATAATTGGCACCGGTCGGATTATTAGGATTGATCAGTACAATTGCCTTAGTTTTGTCGTTAATTTTAGCTTTTATATCATCCAGATCAGGATACCATTTTGACTGCTCATCACAAATATAATGCACAGCTTTTCCACCTGCTAAATTAACTGATGCTGTCCAAAGAGGATAATCTGGCATTGGAATTAATACCTCATCCCCATTATTTAAAAGCCCCTGCATTGCAAGAGTAATTAATTCACTAACTCCATTACCAATATAAATATCATCAATTTCTACATCCATAATCCCTTTTTTCTGATAATACTGCATAACTGCTTTGCGAGCAGGAAAAATACCTTTAGAATCACAATAACCCTGAGAATTTTTTAAATTATACATTACATCATGAATAATTTCATCTGGTGCATTCAGCCCAAAAGGAGCCGTATTGCCAATATTTAATTTGTAAATAGTATATCCTTCTTCTTCCAACCTGGCTGCTTCATCAAGAACAGGTCCCCTAATATCATAACAAACATTTTCTAATTTAAGTGATTTTTTGATATAATCCATTTTTTTCCCCCAATTCTACTTAATACTCTCTACTCACTACTCATTACAAACTCTCTTCCCTTATTATTATACATCATTTCATCTGCTTGTCTAAATATATTATCAATATTTTCATTTTTTTTAGTTTTTATTGCAAAACCAGTTGAAATATTTAGTCTTTCGGAAAATTTGTTTTTTTGGTTATACTCTTTAATATTATATTTTATTCTTTCAGACAGGCTTTTAGCTGTTTCAAAACCACTTTTAGATAAAATAATTGCAAATTCATCGCCTCCAATTCTAGCGACTACATCCTCATCTCTAGTTGAGTTCTGCAAGATTTTAGCTGCCTCTTTAATATATACATCTCCTTTTTTATGGCCATAATTATCATTAATTTCTTTTAATTTATCGATATCAGCCATAAAAATTGTGATTGGTAACTGCCTGGAAGCAGATAATCTATCTAATTCATTTTCAAAATAGCGCCTATTATATAATCCTGTCATTTCATCGTGAAAGGAAAGATATTGAACCTCATTTAATAATTTTGTTAATTCATTATTAGTCTTTTCTAGTTTTTTCTGAGTTTCACTCAATTTTAAATGTGTATTTACTCTTGCCAATACAACTTCTTTTTGAAAAGGTTTAATAATATAATCTACTGCTCCCACCTGAAAACCCCTAACAATATCACTGCTTTTATCAAGACCGCTGATGAAAATTATAGGGATGTCAGCAGTTTCAGAATTATTTTTAAGTAAACTGCAAACTTCAAATCCATTAATTTCAGGCATCATTATATCAAGCAGAATTAAATCAGGTTTTTTGATTTTTGCATATTCTAAAGCTTCTTTTCCACTTTTAGCTAAAGTGATTTTGTAGAACCTTGTTTTTAATATATCACTTAAAATTTGTATATTTAATTTACTGTCATCAACTATTAATATGGTCTTATTATTCATATGCCCTCCTTTACATCATTGCTATTTTGAATATAATTATTTTAATCATTAGCTAAATTTCAATAAATATAAACTAAATAACCGTCTGCAAAATATATACAGACGGAAAGATCTTTTAATATATATATTTCAAACTATATATAATTAGCATTATAATAAAATTTTTAGTTCTTATTAAAAAAATCAACTGCAGTTTGAACCATTACTGCAACTCCATCTTTTAAAACTGAATCATCAAATTTAAAATCCGATTGATGATGGTTAATGATTTCACCTTCGGGAGCTATACCTAAAAAGTAAAAAACTGCTGGTATCTCATTTCCAAAAAAGGAGAAATCCTCTCCCCCCATTTCAGCATTTACTCTTTCTTTGACTCTAGCTTCACCTAAAATTTTAGCTGCTGAATCTGCTAATAACTCAGTCATCTCAGAATCATTAATTACAGGTGGATAACCAAATACATAGTCTAATTGATAATCTGCTCCGTAAATATTACAAATATTTTTTATTACAGATTCAATATTTTCAGCCAGCTGTTCTCTGACCTTTGGTTTTAAAGATCTTACAGTCGCTTTAAGTAAAGCAGTATCTGGAATAACATTGTGAGTGCTCCCTGCTTCAAAATTACAGACTGAAATAACTGCTGATTCTAAAGGATCAATTCGACGGCTGACGATTTTTTGCAGTGCCGAAATAATTTCTGCTCCAATTGGAATTGGATCAATTGTATTGTGAGGCCGAGCAGCATGTCCACCTCTGCCAATGATTTTTAAATCAAAATGATCAGGTGAAGCCATAAAAGGCCCACTTTTATACTCTACTATTCCTTGAGGAGTACTACCCCAGAGATGAAGTCCCAGAGCTGCATCAACTTTAGGATTTTTAAGAACCCCTTCTTTAATCATACCATCAGCTCCACCTGATGTTTCTTCTCCCGGCTGAAAAAGGAACTTGATATTCCCCTTGAAATCAGCAGCCAGTTCTTTTAAGACCACAGCTGTACCGATCAAAATTGCTGTATGACCATCATGACCACAGGCATGCATTACTCCATCTTTCTTTGAAGAAAAATCCAAATCATTTTTTTCTTGAACAGGTAAAGCATCCATATCAGCTCTAATTAGAAGAGTTTTTGCATCTTTTTCACCGCTATTTTTAAAAGTAGCAGTTACTCCAGTCCCAAAAATATTTTCTTTTACTTCAAAACCAAGTTTTCGCATCTCTGAAGCTGCCAATGCTGCTGTCTCAGTTTCTGCAAAAGATAATTCCGGATTTTGATGAATCTGATGTCTGATTTCAATTATTTTAGACTCAATTTCTGCTGTTTTATTCAATATTTTTTGACTTATAGCTTGCTTATTCATTATTTAATCATCCTCATCTTCTCTTTTATACTTTAAAGCAAAACTGCCGGTTTTAAAAATAACTATATATTTGCTGCCAGAGTAAAAGTACTGTCATAAATATTGGAATCCAGAGCAGCTGTAAAGTAAAGTCCTGATATACAAAGTCATGAATTCTTTTAGAAGCATTAAAAATTGCATTATAGAAAAAAGTTTCAAATATTTTCTCAGTATCAAATTTTACACTTTTACGGCTTAAACCATAAACAAAGTTTAAAAAGACCTGCAGATAATTTTCTAAAGATAAATTGGCTCTTGCTTCAATTTTAAAGGCATTGTTATTAATAAATAGATAAGCTGCTAGGGCAAAATAAATTAAGGTGTCCCTTAAACCATTAAGCAAATGAAAATCTTTTTCAGCTAATGTTCCCAGCACATTCCCAGGCATTTCGGGCCAGAAACCAACAACAATAATACCGAGCATTCCAGTAATTAAAGCCAAAATATCTGCTGTGTAAATATGATAATGGTTAAAACCCTGCTTTAAATCAGCAAAAAAATTGCTGTAATCCTGATCTTTAATAAAGAGCCAGTAAACTACTCGAGCTGCATATAAGAAACTTAAAAGACCCAGCAAAAAGAAAACTAAAGTTGCAAGCAGACCTGGCGTCTGAGCTGATTTAATTAAGTATTTACTATTATAACCAGCTGTAAATACCACAGCTCCAAGAGATGCAAAACTAAAAATTGTTGCTAAAGCAGTAATTGGCCTTCTCGCCAATGCATCTTCAAAATCATAAATTATTCTGGTTCCATACTCTTTCTGCCAGATGCCACTACTTATAAATAATGTAGTTTTAGCAAATCCATGAGCAATAATATGTAATACAGCTCCATAAAAGGCATATTTACCGCCTGTACCAATAGCAAGAGCAATAAATCCTAATTGACTTACTGTAGAATAAGCAAGCATAATTTTTAAATCAGCAGAACGAAGCGCCTGCCAGCCAGCATAAACAATCATTGCCAGTCCAACTAAAAAGAGAAAGGTATTTCCCGTTTCCATTGGAATTATTTTAAGTAAAAATATATAACCAAGTTTAACTACCCAACCCGATAGTATAGCACTAACAGGTGCCGGAGCCTCTGAATGAATTGGAGGCAGCCAGAAGTGAAATAAAAAGAGACCACTCTTCATTCCTATACCCAAGATTAATATAAACTGCAGTGGAACCGAATCAATTACTCCAATCTGGGAATAACCAAATGCATTAGCCGCCAGCGCCCCAAAAAGCAAAATGCTGCTGCCGCTGAACTGAATTACAAAATACTGCCGAACAAGTTTCCAATCACTCCAGGCAAGCATAAAGGTTGTCGCCAGAGTTACCAGCTCCCAGGCAAAAAGAAAGAAAAACCAGTCAGTAGTTAAAAT
Organism: Bacillota bacterium; assembly: GCA_051746665.1. Taxonomy (GTDB): domain Bacteria; phylum Bacillota; class Halanaerobiia; order Halanaerobiales; family Halanaerobiaceae; genus Halanaerobium. The sequence goes on along the minus strand of JBNJFG010000006.1, from coordinate 19,707 downwards.
CGCAACTAGAGCACTTAAAAGATAAAGTACTGTTAAAACATAATACCAAAATTTATTTTCTTTTATATAATTCCAGGCCGCCAGAGCTGTCATCAGAGTTAAAATAACTCCTACTTCAGCCAGCAGTGGAAAAAAACTATCAAATTGAAAACTTGCAAGAAACTGCTGCCAGATAACAGCCATATTTTAGCCTCCTAACACTAATTCTATATATCTTTCAACATTCATAATACTATCAATTGACATTCTAAGTGGTAAATCAAAAAATCTAAAACCGAGTCCAAAGCCGATGATAATTGCAGTATAAGCATAGGTTATAAAGCTAACAATTTTTTCTCTGTATAAAACAGAAAGTAATGGTCTGCTGTAAACCTCCTGTTTAAGGTCATCTTCTGTCAATCTAACTTCTTCAAAACCTTTAGCTATATAGCGTAGATAATATATAACAGCTGTTAAACTACCAAAAATCACAATAAACGCACCAAAATAACTGCGGGCTTCCAAAAAGGCCATCAGCACATACCATTTACTCGCAAAGCCAAGTAATGGAGGCATACCAATCATACTTAATAATAAAGCTATAAAAGCAATAAAAACTGATTTATTTCGCAGTCCTACACCTTTAAAATCTCTATATACATGAGATCGAGTATACTGCAGCAGATAACCACAGGCTACAAAGAGTCCTGCTTTCATAAACATATGACTGATAATATGCAGTATCCCACCATAAAATCCAGCTTCAGTATTTAATAAAATTACCGCTGTAATCATACCAATATGGCCGATACTTGAATAACCTAAAAGACGCTTAATATTATTTGACTGCAGTGCAAAAACATGTCCTAAAAAAGATGATAATAAGGCAATATCAATTAAAAGAATATTTAAGTTCAAAGCGACAATTGTATCAAAGCCGATAACAGTCCAAAAAACTCTGATAAAAATATATAAATAAACTTTTGATAAAATACCCGATAAAACAGCTGTAACTGGTGAAGGTGCTGCATCATAACTTTTAGGCAGCCAGAATAAAAATGGAAAGATTCCCATCTTAATTAAAATCGATGTTAAAAAGATAGCAGAAATAAATAACTGGATTCCACTTTCTAATGAATCAAAATTTTGAGATACAGCAGCCATATTTAAAGTTCCCAGGTTGAAATAAACTATTAAGACACCTAGAAAAAATAACAGCCCTGCCAGAACATTATAAATCAAGTACTTAATAGCTGCTTCACTTGCCTCTTTATTCCTTTTAAAGCCAATTAAAGCCCCAGAAGTTATAGTCAGCATCTCTATAAAAACATAGATATTAAATAAATCCGCAGTTAATAAAGAGCCCATCGAAGCTGCTGCTATTAAAAAATAAAGAACATAATATTTACCTTCGTGATGACCTATGTAACCAATTGAATAAATAACAATCAGTAAAAGACTTAAAGCAGTTATTACAACAAATAAAAGACTTAAACCATCCATTGCTAATGTTATGCCTAAGGGTGGATGCCAGCCTCCTAAATAGTACTGCAGAAAAAAGTCGCCATCTTTAAGACTCTGAAAATTATTGGTTATTATAGTTATAATCAAATATGATTCTAGTAAAATTCCGATCAGTACGAAAAAACGCCTTAATTTTGCATTAATCAAATCTATTAATGGTATTAAAAAGGCCGTACCCAGCGGTACTAAAATCAAAAATAATATTTTAATATCCATCAATCAACCTCCCAAAACAAGTTCAATATATTTGGCTGGATTTAAAAGTTCAAAAATTGCTGTATTAACAGGCATTTCAAAAATTTTGAAACCCAGACCAAAAACAATAATTAAAATAGTAAAAATATATATTATACTTTTCATTTTATTAGCAGAATGGAAAAAACCTTTTAAAGAAAGAAATTCTTCTCGCAGAGTTTTCCCTTCTTCTTTTACAGTTTCATAAGCATGAGAAATATAACGGAGATAATAAACTAAAGCAATCAAACTTCCTGCAGCAACCACAAAGGCGCCGAAAAAATGCCTTGCTTTTAAAAAAGCTAAAAGTACATACCATTTACTGACAAAGCCTATTAATGGCGGCATCCCTATTGTTCCCAGGCAGATAATAATAAAAGAAATAAAAACAAGACGGTTTTTATGACCTATTCCCCTGAGATCATTAATGTGATGTGATAGAGTTGTCTGCAGTAAATATCCACTGCTTAAAAACAGGCCAGATTTCATCATCATGTGCGCAATAATATGCAGCAGACCTCCATAAAAAGCAGCTTCTGAATTTAAAAGAAGTACAGCCAGTATCATTCCAATATGACCGATGCTGGAATATGCAAGCATCTTCTTTAAATCATCAGCCTGCAGTGCAAAAACATGACCGATCAAGCTTGAAACTAAAGCCAGATCAAGCACAAAAGCACTTAAATGAAGTTCTACTAAGAAATCAAAGGCAATCATTGTCCAGAATAACCTCATAAAAATATAAAGATAAACTTTTAATAATACACCTGACAAAAGAGCACTGATTGGCGCTGGACAGGCACTATGAGCCCTGGGCAGCCAAAAGTGAATCGGAAAAATACCAAGCTTAATAATTAAAGCAAGTAAAAAGAATATAATGATTGTCAGCTGCATAGGAGTTGAGATTACAGCAAAAGATTCAGCAACTGCAGCCATTTTCAAAGTTCCTAAATTAAAATAAATTAAAATCATACTGATAAAATAAAATACTCCACCTGTAATTCCATAAAATAAATACTGCATTGCAGCTCTTGTTGTTTCTTCTGTTTTTTCAAAAGAAATTAGTGGAGTAGTAAAGATTGTTATAGCTTCAATAAAAAGATATAAAGTAAAAAGATCTGCAGTTAAAATACTTCCCTGTATTGAAGCAATCACTAGAAAAAAGAGAGCAAAATATGTATTTTCTTTTTCTTTTATGTATTGAGTTGAAAAAATAACTATTAAAAATATTACCGCAGTAACTATTAATGAAAATAGCAAACTCAAATTATCCATAGCTAAATTAATAACAAAAGGAGTTTCAGTATATCCTAAAGTATACTGCAGAAAAAAATTAGAATTTTTAACAGCTTCAAAATTAAAGATAAATAATGATGAAACTAAAAATAATTCAATTCCAGCTCCAGTAATTGCTATAAAGTTTCGTGAATGCTTATTAAAACCAGTACTGAAATACATTAAAACAGCAATTATAGAAGGAAATGCAACTAAGAGTACTAATTCAATATTCATTAAGCTCATCAGTCATTCAACCCCTCTATTTTATCTCGGTCGATGGTCCCACTAAACTTATTAAGTTCTATTATTAATGTTAATAACAGAGCGGCTGTACTGGCTCCAATTACAATTCCTGTTAAAGTTAAAGCCTGAGGTACGGGATCATTAAATTCTCCCATCGTTTCTCCTAATTTATGGATAGAAATTTCTCCGCCAATATCTGAAAAAGAAATAACCCAGAAAAAAACAGCTGCTTCCATTAAGTTTAAACCAATTACATTTTTAATTAAATTTGTCTTCATAATTAAAGCATAAAAACCCAACATAAAGAGGATAATAAAAATTAAATTATTAAGCATTAAAAATCCTCCTCAAAAGTTTTTTGAATCATACTATAAAAAATGATCGCCAGCCCGGCTCCTACCTTAAAACCAACACCAATGTTTATATATGGTATACTGCCGGCAGAAATTAAAGTTCCTTTTTCTGCAGTTAAAAAACCAAGATTGCTTAAAAAAGCACCTTCCATCACAATTCCAGCGAGGCCAATTCCTAGAAAAGTCAGAGCACCTACTGTTTCCAAAACTGTCTTTGTTTGTGGACTATAACGTCTATAGTCAAAAGCACTACCATAAACAATACTAAAAATAATAGAAATAGCTGCTAAAATTACTCCTCCCTGAAAACCTCCACCAGGAGATAAATGTCCATGAGAAATTACATAAAATCCAAAAAGAGCAATAAAAGGTGTCATAATTCCTAAGGTTCTCTTTACAATAAAGGAAAGTCCCTTAGATGATACAGGCAGCATCTTACGAGATAAGATTAATACTATTCCACTTACCGCCCCAAAAATAACTGTACTCTCTCCCAGTGAATCAAAAGCACGATAATCATATAAAACAGCTGTAATTAGATTAAGAGAACCTGTATCATTTAAACCATATGTAATAATATAATCTGAAATACCCTCATCTAAACCCTGATACTCAGGCATCAGTGTTAAGTTTTGATAGAAAGCAAAAGTAACAGCGATTAAAACTGCTGAAATTAAAGTTTTTTTCATTAACTTATTCATAATTTACACCCCCCGGCTGACTTTCAGTCGGAATCACCATGTCTTATCTGACTGATAGCACTCATAAAAATTGCTGTATTCAAACCAGCACCAATTACTGCTTCTGCTAAAGCAACATCTGCTGCCTTATGCAGTAAATATAATGATGTTAAGATCAAAGAAAATATTGATAAAAAAATTATAGATATTAATTCTTCATCAAAACGCACAGCCATTACAGCTGAAAAAACTAAAAACACAAGTAAAATAATCTCAAGAATGGCCATCTGCATCTCTCCCTAAATAATCAGAATAAGCATCTATCTCATATTCTTTTGGTAAAGCAATCTGTCTTTTATAAGATGCTCTTGCAATAGCATGGGTTGCCATTGGATTGGAGAATAAGAAAAATAGTCCAACTAAAATTATTTTGGCACTTAAGAAAAATTCCCAGACATAAATTGCAGTTCCTATTGTCATTAAAACTGCAGACATCGTCAGTACAACAGCTGCAGCATGCATCCGGGTATAAACATCAGGGAAACGCAGCAGCCCTAAAACAGTTACAATTGCAAAGGCTGAACTAGCTGCCATAAAAAAATATGCAGCTATTAATCTAATAGTCATTATCTATACAGCTCCCCATGTTCAAAGTATTTAGCATAAATTAACATATCAATAAAAAGCAAAACTGCATATGCCAGTACAATATCTACCAACAAAAGTATATCATATTCTAAGGCAATCATTAACATTACCATTGACATAAAGATTCCTATTGTATCAGCACCAATTAATCTATCTGTAATGGTAGGACCAATTACTACTCTGTACGATACAATAAAAGATAATATAGTAAAAAATATAGCAAGTCCAATTATCATCTAAAAATCACCCCGACCCAGCGTTCAAATCTAGCAATTATTTTCTTTTTAAGTTCAGCTTCTTCAACTGTTTCTACATCAATCCAGTGGATATAGTAAGATTTTTCATTTCTATCATAATCGAGAGTTAATGTTCCCGGAGTTAGTGTAATTAAATTGGCCAGAAGACTTAAACCAGTAATATCTGTTAGTTCAGTCTTTACTTTAACAATACCGGGGTTAAAGGAAGGATTTTTTTCAAAAACATGTTTTGAAACTTTTAAAGCAGCACTAATTGCTTCATAAAAAAATACAGGGACAAATAATAATAAAAGAAACAGCTTTCTTAAATAGTGATACCAGGGAAGTTTACGGTGAACTTCCCTGAATAACATATCACTAAAAAATAATGTTACTAAAAGTGAAGCTGCACTACCTATTATTATAACATCTACCGTTATTTTTCCTGCAAATATAAACCATACAATCATTAAAAAACTAAAGGCAGATAATTTCTGCAGCATTTAAGCACCTCCGAACATTATTCTAATGAATTCTTATAAATATTTAAGACATCTTCAGTATCTAATTCAACAAAGCTGCCAATCGGGCCGTTTTCTGTAGCTTTCTCAGCCATTTCTTCAAGCCGATCAGCTGGAATATCCAGTTCTGCTAAAGTTAAAGGCATTCCTATCTGACTGAAAAATTCTTTTGTCTTTTTAATTCCCTGACGAGCAGTCCACTCTAAATCTTTAAAATCAGGATCTACATCCCAAACTCGCACAGCAAATTGAGCAAAGCGCTCTAAATCATGCTGATAAACGTAATTCATCCAGGCGGGAAATATAACTGCAAGACCGGCACCGTGAGCCACATCGTAAATTCCACTTAATTCGTGTTCCATACCGTGGGAAGACCAATCTTCTTCACGACCTGTACCCAGTAAACCATTGTGCGCATTACTTCCAACCCACATAATTTCAGCTCTAGCTGCATAATCTTCATTATCCTTTAGAACCTTAGGTGTATTATTAATAATTGTCTTTAATGATGCTTCTGATAATCTATCTGTATATTCAACATTATCTGTATTTGAAAAATATCTTTCCATAATATGAGCCATAATATCAACTGCACCACAAGCTGTTTGATAATCTGGAAGAGTAAAAGTAATTTCCGGATTCATAATCGCAAATTTAGGTCTGATTAATTCTGTGCCAATACTTCTCTTATACATTCCATCCATTTTAGTAACAACTGAGCTGGTACTTGATTCACTTCCAGCTGCTGGAATTGTTAAGACTACTCCAACCGGTAATGCTTCAGTAATTTTATCATTTCCATAGTAAAAATCCCAGACATCTCCATCATAAAAATAGCCAACAGCAATTGCTTTGGCAGAGTCAATAACACTTCCACCACCAACAGCTAAAATAAAATCAATACTTTCTTCTTTAGCAAGTTCAATTCCTTGATGAACAAGAGATAATTTAGGGTTAGGCTCAACTCCACCTAGTTCTACATATTCAATCCCTGCTTCTTCCAGTGATTCTATAACCTTCTCATAAGTTCCATATTTTTTGATACTGCCTCCACCATAATGTAATAATACTTTAGAACCATGTTTAGCAGTATATTCTCCTACTTCTTCTTCTGTTCCTTTACCAAAAACTATCTTAGTTGTATTCTGATAAGTAAAATTCTGCATAATAAATAAACCCTCCTATTAGGTTAAAAACTTTAACCAATGAAGCTTATAATTAAGTTGAAAACTTTTTAAATTTAGTAATTTAAAATATTGTTATTTATAAATGACTAGTATGTCGATTATATCATAATCTTTTTGTATAATTCCATTAAATACACAAATTAATTATTATTTTTTTCATTATTAGAGTCCTGAGCTTCATTTTCTTCTATATTATCTTCTATATCGTCTTTATCTTCTATATCTTCTTTATCTTCTAAAACCTTATCACCAAATTCTTCCATGTTTTCTCCAAACTCCTGAACTCGGTTATAAAAATTTGCCAGCATTTCAGGCCGATCAGTAACATAACCATCAGCACTAAACCAGGAAAATATTTTCAGCTGCCAGGAGCGGTTAATCACATAGGGAAAAACAAATAAACCTCTCTTATGAGCTGCGCCTATATACCAGGGAAAGCTAACATGTCCCTTAGGTCCAATCCCATCTGCAACTTCTTCGGTGATATCAAGCCATCCCCGCCAGCGCTTTGGCGATACAAAATTCCTTTTTGTCAATAAAACCCTCGGTGAATCAGGACGTAATTCTGAAAGTCTTTTTAAACTCGCTGGAGAAAATGAAAGAAAAAGTATATAAGGTGGCTGATCTTTTTTTTCAAATATTTCTTTTTCTGCTAAAATATCTGTTATTTCTTTTTCGATACCATCATATAAATAAGAACTTTTTAATTCTAATGCAAGTCCCACCCCAGTTTCAACAGGATCTACAAACTCTAAAACCTGTTCTAAAGTCATAATGGTTAGTCTGCTGTAAGCATCTTTAGCTCTGTCTGGATATCTGACATTAAACCAGGCACCATAATTTAAAAGCCTGAGTTCTTTTAAAGTGAAATTCTGCAGTTCATAGCTTTCACGATCAGGGAACATACTCTTTGCATTTGTTAAACGCAGCAGATTTCTATCATGAAAAATAACTAATTTCCCATCTTTTGTCCGCTGTACATCAAGCTCAATATAATCAACTCCACTTTCAACTGCTTTTTTTAAAGCCGGTAAAGTAGATTCTGGAGCAGTATATGATGAACCTCGGTGTGCTACAAGCACCGGATAATCAAAGTTATATTTTGCTATAATCTCTTTTCCCAATTTAGAAGGTCGAATTAAATAATAGAATTCAAAATATATAAATGCGAAAATTAATATTATAATTGAAATAATTACAAAATATTTAATTACTCCACCTCCTTAAAAATATCACCCTGATTGATCATAAAAATACTGCGCATATAATCTATTATTTCATTTAGCTCTTCTAGTTTTTTTCTAGATATTTCAATTTCTTTTTTCTGATCTTTTAGATGCCCCACTTTTAATAGTTCTTCAATTTCTTTAATAAAAAGCTGACCATCTTGTAATAAATGTGGAGTTTCATGTAAAAACAAGATTGGATCTTCCTGCTCCAAAAACAAGGATTTACCCACAAACTGTTGCGGCAGCGCCTGATAACCTAATAAATCCAAAATAGTTGGTGCAATATCAGTAGTGGTCCCCTCACGTTCATAAATTTCCCTTTTAATCTGAGGATGATTAATAAATAATGGTATATGATATGGAATTTTAACATTACGCCAGAGAGTAAAATCTCTTGCCGATTCATATTCCATAGTTTTAATTTCTGATTCATGATCAGAATAAATAACTAAAAGTGTATTATCCATAATTCCAGCTTTTTCAAGTTTAGAAATAAAATTTTCTAAAGATTTATCCAAAAAACTTATTGATTTAAAATAGTTATGGACTAAATTATTATCAACTTCCGCAAAATTTTCAACTGCATTTTGAGGATAAAAGTTAAATGGGGTATGACTCGTTAAAGAAATAAAATAGGCAAAGAAAGGTTTTTCTTTCTGAGCTGCCTCTTTAATCAAGTCAGTTGAAGCATCAAAGAAATCATAATCATTAATCCCCAGCCCTCTTTCTTTTGGAACCGGAAAAATATTTTCTCGAAAATTTCTCTGACTGTAAAAATGATCAAATCCTAAATCCGGATAAGCTTCAGCTCTATTGAAAAAATCACGGTCATTATTATGAAAAGCTAGTGTCTGGTAACCTCTTTCTTTAAGCAGAAGCGGTAGAGAATAAAATCTACTTAAATCAATATCTCTAAAAACATAACTTCTGTTAACTGGATATAGTGAAGTTAAAGTTGATAAATCAGCATCAAAACTACCATTTACTTTTTGAGCATAAAAATTTTCAAAATAAAGCCCCTCTTCTTTGAGATCATTTAAAAATGGTGTAATCTGTTTTCCCTGCTGCCTGTAATCTATTATTTTAGCATCAAGTGATTCAACCTGGATTAAAATAACATTTGTGTTTTCAGGCAGAGTATTAAATCCACTTAACTGCCTTTGTTTTTGATAATATGGTATATTATCGAATTCTGGCCGCGGCTTTTCTTGACTGCGGTGAAAATAACTATATGCTTCCACAGCATATACAGGTAAAATTCCATATACTGAAGCTAGATAAGAACTACTAGATTGATAAAGCTCAGCCGGATTTACTTGACCCATAATCAAGCTTCCTGCAAAAATTTGTATAACAAAAATTAAAATGATCAATATAAAAATTGTTGTATCTTTGATAGCTAAAGTTCTATAAGATACCTCCCATAACCCCCAAGCATCAGTTAATTTTAAATCAGCTAAGGAATTAAAACCAAACAATCCTAAAAGTGCAAGATCTAAAATTATTAACAGATCTCTGAATTTAAAAATATGAGTAAACAAAACCTGATACATCGAAAATGTTCCTGTACCTTCTCCTGCAAAAATATCATTGATACTTAAAAAATTACCGAAATAACGATTATACCAGTAATTAACTACAAAGAAAAAAGTGAAAATAAAGAGCATGAAAAACAACCTCTGTCTTATCTTCTTAGAAATAAGCAGAGGCTCAATAAATTTTAAATAAAAGATTACAAAAAATAAATTTCTGATAGTCAATGCTGTTATCGATGGTGCATAAAAAACCTGAAGCATCAAATAGTTATATTTAATAATAAAGGCCAGAAAAAGTGTTAGCGACAAATAATGAAGCCTATTTTTTAACTTATAATTATTAATCACTTAAACTCCTCCCAGCTCTAAAATCATAATTACTTCTCGCTATAATCATATCAGATAATTAATTTGATGAAAAGTAATTTATTAACACAATACAAATTAAGCAGCAAAAATAAATACCAGGTACAAAATTAAAATTTTGTACCTGGTACAAGTTAAACTAATGTAATATAATTAATTTCTGACAATTACCGAAACTCCATCTGGAATTGCAGTGATAGAGGCTTTAGGTTTCCCTAATATTTTTTTAGCTTTTTTAACTGCATAATTTAAATTCTCTGCCCAATGCATTCCCATTTCTTCAATCATTTCTTGTTTATCAGGATCTGTAATCATAATAACTTTAAATTTGAGCATAATCCTTGCTAAAATTTGAGTTTCCCACTGATCAGGAACTGTTTCTTTGCGACCTCTTGCTAATATATTATCCATTATTTGCTGAACACTTTCTGCATCTCTAAAAGTTTGATAAAATTCTTCTCCTCCATGCCCATCTGAACATTCAGCTGCAATGATTATCACACCATCTTTTTTGCAGCTTGCTTCAGCAGCGGTCATGCCTTTAACTGACTGATAAATGTTTTGATCAAGTGGATAACCACCATTACTGGTAATTACTATATCTGCAGGAAGTGCATCCACTCCAGCTAAAGAATCAACAAATTTTGTTCCTTCTAAATGAGCCTTTTCGCGATGTCCTGCAAAAGCGTTAATTACTTTTTTCTCTGCATCAATTACTACATTTAAAATAAAGCTTAAATCAGCTGCCTCTGCTGCATAAAGCATATCCTGATGCATTGGATTCCCTTCTAAATTACCTGTTCTAGCATTTTCACTTGCAATAAATTCTGCACAATGATTAGCTAAAACTGTAGTTTTACTTGCTACTCCTGGCAGCACACTTTTGCGTCCACCGGAAAAACCTGCAAAAAAGTGAGGCTCAATAAAACCTTCCGCAATTAATAAATCAGCTTCTACTGCTTTCTTATTTATTAACATCTCACCACCCGAAGGAAGTTTGCCTAAATTAACCATCTGGGATTGATCTCGACTATCATGCATTTCAATATTTACAAGCTCAACTATATCATTACCATATTTATCTCTCAGCTCCGCCTCTGTGGAAGCTCGATGAAAACCAGTCGCAACTAAAATAGTAATATCTGCCTCTGGCGAGCCTTTTTTAATTTCTTCTAACAGTAACGGCATTGTAATATGGCTTGGAACTGGACGAGTATGATCACTAGAAATAATGACAATGTCTTTCTTATCCTTCACTAATGTCGATAATTTATTGCTATCTATTGGGTTATCCAGAGCTTCCTTTACAATTTGTGATTCTGAGTTTTTAGCTTTAAACTCATGAGCCCTAGAAACTAAAAGCCCCTGCAGCTCCTCTTCTTCAATTTCAATATCTAATTTCCCTCTTCCGAAAGGAAAAGTAATCTTTTCCATAAAAATTTCCACTCCTATTATTAAGCCTCTATTTTATTAATCCTCTATATTAATATTTATTTTTGATGCTTTATTTTTGATAATCTAATTATTTTAAAACCATCAATTCAAACTGCGCATAAATTAAAAAGTACCGAAATTAAAATATTGTTAATAATACAGGAACAAGAAAAACAGTAATTAATCCTGCAATCCCAATAGCTAATCCGCTCATAGCACCTTCTGTTTCTCCTAACTCGATAGCTCTAGAAGTCCCCACTGCATGAGAAGATGTTCCAATAGCAATTCCTACTGCTACTTTATTTTTAATTCCAAATAAATTACAAATAAAAGGTCCTATTACAGCCCCCAGAATACCAGTTAAAATAATTGCAGCTACTGTAATAGATGAAATCCCTCCAATTTGTTTGGAGATTTCCATACCGATTGGAGTAGTTACTGATTTAGGAATCATTGCTAATCCAACTCCAACATCTAATTTAAATAACTTTGTTAAATAAATTATAGATACTATCCCGGTTAAAGTACCGGTAGTAATTCCAATCAAAATTGCTTTATAGTTTGTTTTTAAAAGATCAAGTTTATTATAAAGCGGCACTGCTAATATTACGGTTGCTGGCCCTAAGAAAAAAGATAATAAATCTCCGCCTTTATTATATATTTCCAAATCAATATTGAAAGCTATTAAAATAGATATAGTTAAAACTATACTGACTAGTAGTGGGTTAAATAAAGATAATTTAGTCTTATTATTTAGATATATCCCCAATTCAAAAGTTAAAATAGAAATAATTAGCCCAAAATAAGGTGTGTTTATTAATTCTTCCATTAATTATCTCTCCTCATAATAAACTGGATAGTTAAACCAGTAACCGCCATTATAATTATTGTAGAAGCGACCACTATTGTTATAATTGCTACCCAATCTTCTTTTAATTGATCTAAATTTTTAATTAAACTAACTCCTGGTGGAATAAAAAATAATGCTAAATGATTTAACATAAAATCTGTAACTTTATCAATCATACTTAATTTAATAAAGCCTGTAGTAAGAAATATCAACAATAAAATCATTGCCAGAACATTTCCTGGAATAGGAGTATTAAAGAAATGATTTATAATTTCTCCACTGAAAGCTATCAAAACTACAATCACAAATTGTCTAAAAATTTTCATCTAATTAGTCACCTCTATTGAATTATTTTAAATCTAAAAGAACACAGCCTTAATTTTAAACCAATATCTATTGTTATACACCTCCAGTTATAAAAAAGCTTTCTTATGATGGTCAGACCATCAGTACTCTATTAACTTGTTTCTAGATTGAAATCCAGATTCCTGCTTAATTTTTAAATTTTTTCAATATTATAAAAAATAAATAAATCACAAAATACAGACAATAAGATTATTATCCGTTATTCACAGCAAAAACCTGCCGATTAAGACAGGTTCTAATTAAAAAATGATCTTTTATAATATTTTTAGATTTTTTGCTAACAGTTTTTGCTGCTTATTTTTATTTTATTTCTTTATTAATCAATTTTTCAACATAATCAAGATGTTTTTTCATTTCTGCAGCCGCTTTTTCTGGATCATGATTTTTAATACCTTTAAAAATTTGCTGATGCTGCAGAGCAAAGTCATGCATTGTTTTTTCTGTTGAAACCAGCTTAGTTCTGGTGTTTTTAATATGAAAATCCATAGCTTCAGAAATTGAACGCATAAAAAAGAGAAGAACTTTATTCCCACTTGATCTGGCTATTGTATAATGAAACATCTTATCTGCATTAATACTTTTATCTTCATAACCTGAACTTGCTAATAGATCATCAATATATCGCTGCAGTTCTTTTATCTGGGATTCAGTTGCTCTTTTAGCTGCTAATTTAACACAATCAATTTCTAAAACTCTTCTCATTTCAAGCAGTTCCGATGCTACATTTTCACTTAAAAGCAGCATTAAAGATAGAGGATTAAAAACTTCTTCATCAAAAGAATCTCTAATAAAAGTTCCTTCCCCTGGTCTACTCTCAATTAAGCCAATCATTTCTAGGGCACTAAAAGCTTCCCTAATTGAAGCTCTACTAACACCAAGATCTTCTTTTAACTGTCTTTCTGAAGGAAGCTTATCTCCTTTTTTTAATTCTCCTTCATAAATTAATTCCCTTATCTGATCAATAATTTGCTCATAAACTTTATTGTTTTTTATCTGTTTAAATTCCATTATCCTGCCTCCAAAACTAAAATTTGAATTTATCTCCAACTGAGCCAAGTTTAACTTTTTCTCCAAATGCTTGTTTAAATTTCACAGCTGCTTCACGACCAGTACAGTGAATTGGTACTAAAAGCTCAAAATCAAGCTGAGCCAAATAATCTATCAAATCTTCAATTTTTTCACTGCTGGCTCTTTTTAAGTGCATACCACCTATGATAGCTCTAATTTTTTTATCTCCAACTTCAGCTTTTATTTGATCAATAATATTTTTAAACCCTTTGTGGCTGCAGCCTAACAAAATAACAATACCGCTTTCACTTTCTAAATATAAAGAAGTGTCATCATTAAAAAGATCAATCTTTTCTTTATCATTCTCTTTGACTACATATCTAGGGTTTATATAATTTTTACTTGAAGCCTTAATAACTCCTGTATTATAAAGACCTGGAGCAGCAATTACAGTATCTTCAGCAGCTTCAAAATTTTCTAGCTCATTTTTCTGAAGAGCTGTACCAATAAATTCAAGCTCTGTTCCTACTTTTTTATATTTTTTTGCAAAAATTTCACTGTGAGCAAAAACTCTAACTTCAGGCTTTAAGTTCAGTAACTTTCTTAAACCACCGGTATGATCATCATGCCCATGACTCAAAAAAACAGTATCAATCTTGTTTAAATCAATTCCCAATTTTTCAGCATTAGCAAATAATACTTTACCCTGACCAGTATCAAATAAATATTCTCTGTCATTATATTTAAAATAAAGAGAAAGACCATGTTCAGCCAGCAAATCCCTCTTTTCGACATTATTTTCCGCTAAAATTGTTATTTCTAGTTTTTTAGACATTAAATTCACCTCAGCTTAAATACTTTAAATCAATAATTTAAATTAACTTCTTATAATTATTAATTTCTCTAAAAAGATATGATTTCCTGCTTAAAGTTCTTTCTACTAAGTATATATTATAAAGTTATAGATTTTTCAATGTATAAAAAGGATTATTAGTTAAAATCAAGAAGTTATTATTAGATAATTAAAAATTTAAATTTATAAATTAAGGTGAGAGGAAGAGATTATGACTAAGAAAAAAATTATATTTTTAATCTTAACTGCAGCAATTTTAATATTCTTTTCTTTCAGTACAACTGCTCAAAACTTAAAAATCCATTTTATTGATGTTGGCCAGGGAGATTCAATTTTAATTGAAGAAGCTGGTGGAAAAAACATTTTGGTAGATGGTGGTGATCGTGCTGATCGAATTGCAGCAGAAATAATCAACTATTTAAAGGATCAAAATATTGAAAAGTTAGATTATATAATAAGTACTCATCCTCATGCAGATCATATCGGTGGACTGGTAGATATTATTGATAGTTTTGAGGTTGGAAAAATATTAGATAGTGGTAAAATTCATAGCTCAATGACTTATGAAAATTATTTAATTAAAATTGATCAGGAAAATATTGATTTTGCTGCTCCCAGGCAGGGAGAAGAATTACAGATTGGTAAAAGCGAAATTATTTTTCTGCATCCAGATCAGAAAATTGACAATTATGATTTAAACAATTCTTCTCTTGTTTTTGTACTTAAATATGGTCAGCAGAACTTTTTGTTTACCGGAGATATTGAAAAAGAAGTAGAAGCAGAATTATTAAAAGAAAATCCAAATTTAAAAGCAGATGTTATTAAGGTGCCTCATCACGGCAGTAAAACTTCTAGCTTAGCAGCTTGGATCAAATCTTTAAAGCCAAAGTTAGCTGTAATTCAGGTTGGAGATAATCATTATGGACATCCAGCAGCAGAGGTTATTAAGCTTTATCAAAATCAGGGGGCTCAAGTATATAGAAATGATTTAAGTGGAAATATTGTAATTACTGCTGATGGCAAAAATTATACTGTTAAAGTAGATAAAATTGCTGATACTCTAATGTCTGAAGCAAATATTAGTCAAGAACAAGGATCCTCGAAGCTAGATAACAAAATCTTAATTAATATTAATACTGCTGATATTTCAACTCTGGATAAACTCTGGGGAGTTGGACCTGCAACTGCTGGTAAAATTATCGATTACCGCAAGAAAAATGGCCATTTTGAAAATATTGAAGAAATTAAAAATGTTGATGGAATTGATG
>JBNJFG010000006.1:0-3815 GCA_051746665.1 Bacillota bacterium | reverse complement strand
AATAAAATGAAAGGAAGGATGATTTTATGAAAATAACAGTTGATAAAATTGAAAATAATAAGGCCAGACTTTTAATTCGTCCGGCTGAAAAAGAAGATTTTTATTTACCTCTAACTGAACTGCCGAAGGGTACTAAAGAAGGAAGTATTTTAGAAATTAATTTCAAATTAAAAGAAGATGAAAAAAAAGCCGCCGAAAAAAGAGTAGGCAGCCTTTTAGATAAACTTAAAAATAAAGAGAGCTGAAATTAATCAGCTCTCCTTTAATATTCAAATAATATTCAAATTTAGTATAATTCTGGTGCCAGACTTTGCCTCAAATCGAGCGCTAAGTTATCAATTGATGTTTTAGAATTTTGATCTAAAATAAATTTTAAATCAAATGTTATTTGCTGTACACCATTTTCTCCTCTAAATTTAGCTGTAGTAGAATTTAAATTCTGCCATTCATAATCACTCTGATTGCTTTTTTTAATCATTACTTCAGAATTTGAATTTCTGTTATTTAAGCGTAAATGCCAGTTTGCATTACTTAAAATCTTAATAGTCAAAGCATCTTTAATCACAATTTCTCTGCTGCCATTATAATTATTCATTAAATATTCATAATTTATATTGGGCTCTTCAATAATTTCAAGCCGTTGGAAGATAGGAATCTCTGCTCTTACTGAAACTCTAGCTTCATGTTTAATCTTTTTTTCATTATCAGCAGCCTCAATCATATTAGCTGTAGAGAAACTGTTTAAAATCAAAACCAAAAAGACAAAAATCATTACAACAGTAATTCTCAAATTAAATTTCATTATTTCCTCCTTTTAGCAGCCGGCTATCTCGAGTTGAGATCCTTAGCTTTGTGTCCTTATCTCACGATAAGTTTACCTTTGTAAAAGGACTTACTAATCCTCTTTATAAAACAATTATACATAATACCTTAAATATTAGCAAGCTTTATTTACCAAAAAAAATAGTAGGTCAATTAAGACCTACCATTTTTTATAATATTCAACTATTCGTTAAATGTAATTAACTTATGGACGCATTGATTTGAATAGAATTTCAGCAAATTCAGTATTTTGAATCATACTATTAAAGCTTTCAGTTTCAGGTCCAAAAGCAAAAATTGGGACTGAATTTAAAGTATGACCACCTGTACTTGATTTAGCTCTAATGTCTGCACTTAGTACACCAACATTATATTTCTCAGCAATAACAGATCCAATCTGCCATCCTACTTTATACTGATAATAAAGTGAGCCATCATCTTCATTGACAATATTACTATTAAACTCTCTGGCTTCTGCCTCTGTTAACTCAATATCGGCATATTCTTTAAATACACTCTGAATACTATCAATTGTATAAGCATTTCCTGCTTCAGTTTCAACTAATTTGCCAGCCATATATTCAGGAGAAACTTTAATATTCATTAGAGCTTCTTTATTAATTGGTTCAGTTACAGAAAATCCTAGAGTTTCATGATCTGCTACTACAACTACCATTGTATCTCCATTTTCTTGAGCCCAGTCAACAGCATATTTTACACTTGCATCAAAATCAAGAGTTTCTGCTACAACACCTGGTACGTCTGCTGCATGTGATGCATGATCAATTCTGGCACCTTCTGCCATTAAGAAAAATCCATCTTCATCTTCAGAAAGAACATCAATTGCCTTAGTAGTCATTTCTAAAAGACTTGGTTCTTGAGAATCCACCTCATCACGATCCTGAATATAATTCATATAGGAATTGTTAAATAAACCAAGAACTTTTCCGTTCATTGGAATAACTCTTTCTAATTGTTTTTTGTCTGAAACATACTGATAGCCCATTTTTTTAGCCTTAGCTATTAGATCTTCACCAGCTTCTTCTTCCATAAAATCTTCACGGCCACCACCAAGAACAACTTCTACATCATTATTTAAAATTTGCTTGGCAATTTCTCCACCCATGCCGCGATCTTTAACTGAAGCAGTAAATGCGGCTGGAGTAGCATCAGTTACGGTATTAGTACTAATAATTCCTGTTGCTTTATTTCTTACTTTAGCAAAATCAAGGACTGAATCAAGTTCAGCTCCGTTTTTATTCATTCCAACTGCGCCATTGTATACCTTATGTCCTGTTGCCATTGCGGTACCAGCTGCAGCTGAATCTGTGACACCTTCTGTGGAGCTGGTCATCATTAAACCAATATTAGGTAATTTCATTAATTCTAGTTCATGATCCTTACCCCCAGCCATATATCTTGTCATATCAATCTGGCCTATTCCCAGACCATCACCTATCATTAAAATGACATTTTTAACCTCAGCCTGTGCAGCTGCTGTAAATATTAAAGCAAAGACTAAGAACAATGAAGCTACTAACATTAATTTTTTGGACTTTTTAAACATAAATTTAATTCCTCCTTAAAATTTTTTGTTTGTCAGACGACTGATGACTTCCTATTATTTTATATTCAATAGAAGATCTGCAAATCCTTCTTTTTTTAAGATTATTTTGAAAATTATAAAGATGCCAATACTAATTTAGAATATATTTTTTAGCTGAAAGCTTTAATTATGTTATAATATATTTAATAATCAATCAAAAAGGAGGAACTGCTATCAAAAAAACATTAGTTTTAGTATTTCTGTTTTTGATAATATTTGTTTTTTCCTTTCACCTGAGAGAAGAAATGTTAAAAAATAATTCAATTAAAATTTTTATTATAGATTCTAAGGTTGAGCCAGAATTTTTAAATAGTCCAGCTCTAAAAATTAATTCAGATGCCAGTCACGGCAGTAAAGTTGCTGCAGTAATCCGCAGTCAGAGTCGGGCGCAGATCAAAGCTTTTTCTGCTGAAAATATTCTCAGCCAAATTGATGAAAAAAATTATCTGAGTGCTTTAAAAAAAGTTAAAAACTATGCAGCAGTTCATCCGAAAGAAAAAATAATTGTTAATATCAGTCTGGGTTTTGAGAAAGCTGAATCACAGGCAGATATTATTAAGGAAATAAATAAACTAGATAACATCATTATAATTGCAGCTGCTGGTAATAATAATAGTGAAAATATCTCTTTTCCGGCTGGATTTAAGCAGGTGATTTCAGCTGCAGCACTGGAAAATGACAAAAAAATGCCAGCTTCAAATTTCGGCCAAGATATTGATTTTTCTGCCTCAGGAATTATTGAAATAACACAGAGACATTACCTTCCTACTTTAAATTTCAGCAGAAGTTATAGATTAAGCGGTACCTCTTTTGCAGCTCCTCAGGTCAGTGCTTTATTAGCCGATATATTATCTATAAAGCCTGAGCTAAATTTTAAAGATGCTCTAAAAATAATTAGCGATACCTCTGAAAAGATAAATGATCCTCTTTTTGCAGATAATAAACTTGGTGCAGGTCGAATTAATAGTTTCAGAGCTTTAAGTAGAGCCAACGCTTACTATTTCTGGCTGCAGTTAGCACTTTATTTTTCTTTAATTACTGCTGCTCTTTTAATTGTTTATTACTGCTGGCAGAAATATTCTCTAAGCGGTATCTTTATCTTTGTAATTTTTTCAATCACTGCTTTTTTAATCCAGCCATTTTTATTAGTTATTTATTATCAATTTGGGATTATAAAAATTATTTTCTTTCTTTTAGCTCTGGCAATTTTCTACATTCTCTTTTTAAAAGTTACTACTTTTTACCTCACAAAAACTGATAATTTTTATTTACTGCTTAAACTGGCCCCCTATTTAAATAATAAGCTGAAAGTCCAGTTAGGTCATAAAATCAAAAATGATTTAACTCAAAAAGACAAAAATGAAATTAAAAAAATTAAAAAATTGAT
>JBNJFG010000005.1:51755-53066 GCA_051746665.1 Bacillota bacterium | reverse complement strand
GATAGTACAATTTGAAAAATATCTCCTGCCTTAATATGTTCTTTTGCCTTTTCCACCATCTTTTTATATTCTCTTTTTGTGGTATTTGACTTTAATTTTTTATTCTGAGTTGAATCTATATTAACTGCTGCCGGCTTTAATTTTGAATTATTATTTTCAATTTCAGTTTTTATTTCTTTAATTTCCTCTTTAGCCTGCAGGTGAATTTTTTCTTTTTCCTCACGGCTTAAATTTTCATCTATTTTAATGTTATTGATAATTTTAACCGTATTATGCAGATGATCGTAAGCAATAATGATTTTACTCATCACCAGCAAACTTAAGGGGGTATTATCTTTCTTTAATTCTTTATCTGCTTCCAGATGATAAATATCTTCCCATTTTTCTATCATTTCATAATTAAAATAGCCAACAAAACCTCCAGAAAATGGCGGCAATCTTTCATCTTCATAAACCTTAAGCTCAGCTAGTTCTTGCTGTAGATAAGATACAATTTCTTGACCAGGTAACTTTTCTTTTTTCCCATTTCTCATAATCTCTAAATACTCTGGATAATTTTTAAGTACTGCTGCTGGCTTTAAACCAATAAAAGAATAACGGTCATTTTCCGAACTCTCTAATAGATAAGTATAATCTTTAGCTAAAGCTAATTTTTTGTATAAAGAAATTGGAGTTTCAATATCCGCAATAAATTCATCATAGATTGGAATAATGTTATACTCAGCAGTTAACTCTAAAAACTCAGCTTTACTTTTCATTTTTCTCCTCCTTAGATAATAATATTTTTATTTCGGCCCTAAAATCAAAAAACGGCCAGAGCTTGTTTAAAAGCCTGACCGTGGTTATAGAGTTAAGAGAAATTAAAAGTGAATTTCCATAAATTTTTAGCCTCTTCCACTTTTAAATTTAACAACAGCTAAGATTCAGTCTTAAAGTTAAAATAATCTAACATCCCGATGACAGCATCCTGCTGTCCGGTCAGTTCAGGACTTCCTATCCTGAAGATTAATTTAACTTATCCTTTATCAAGCTGTTCTAATAAATTTAAAAAGTCATAATGCTAAAATTTACTTTTAATTATTTATAGCTAATTATAATAATTAAACAAAAAAGCCACATTTATATATAGATATAAACCTGGCCCGTTAATTACATATTTGCTCTGCTAATCTCATCTCTAACTCTTCTCTACTAATCTGGGCTCTTCTCAACTTTGATTTTTTCAAGTATAACTTAATTATTTCAATATGTCAAGATATCAAAAATTATTTTTCATTTAACCAAGAGAAACATCTAAAAACATCATGACTG
>JBNJFG010000005.1:0-51655 GCA_051746665.1 Bacillota bacterium | reverse complement strand
TTTGATTTTTTCAAGTATAACTTAATTATTTCAATATGTCAAGATATCAAAAATTATTTTTCATTTAACCAAGAGAAACATCTAAAAACATCATGACTGAAAAAATTCTAGAATAAAAGCAAACTTACTGCCATTACTCCCATCCCAGCTATAAAACCATAAATTTCCTGATGCTCTTTACCATATCTTCTAGAAGTCGGCAATAACTCATCAATAGAAATGTAAACCATGATTCCTGCTACTGAGCCAAATAAAAATCCAAAAACCATATCATTAAAAAATGATCGCAGAACAAAATAACCTATCAAAGCACCAAAAGGCTCTGCTAAACCAGAAAGAAATGAATAAGCTAAAGCTTTTTTCTTACTACCTGTGGCATAATAAATGGGTACAGAAACAGAAATACCTTCAGGAATGTTATGAAGAGCAATCGCAATTGCAATAGAAATACCTAGAGCTGGATCACTTAAGGCTGCTGCAAAAGTAGCCAGCCCTTCAGGAAAATTATGAATAGCAATTGCTAGAGCTGAAAAAGAGCCCATTCTTTCCAGCTCCTCATTATCATCAAAATCATCAGCCTTCAAATGCGAAAGATCCTTATCAGACCTTGGTTCGTGTGGGTTTTCATATTCAGGTACTAATTTGTCTATTAAAGCAATAATTAAGATTCCTACAAAAAATGAAAGAACTGTCATCCACTGTCCTGTTGTTGAACCATAATATGAAACTAAAGCTTCTTCAGCTTTAAAAAATATTTCAACAAATGAAACATAAATCATAACACCTGCAGAAAAACCTAAAGAAATAGATAAAAAAGAAGAATTTCTTCTTTTACTGAAAAACGCTAAAATACTACCAATACCAGTTGAAAGACCTGCAAAAAGAGTCAATAAAAATGCAAAAACTACCGGATCCATCTAACCTCTCCCTTCTATATAATTTTTTATTTATCATAAATTATATGATTTACTCATTTCTTCAGTAATTATTATTTATAATAATATAATAGATACAATAAAATTAAAAGTAAATTATTTTATAAATTAAACTGCAGACTATTGACATCATGAAATTTATCGAGTATAATATAAATCATAGTTTATATAAACAGTAATTTATATCGAGGTGATGAAAATCAATAATAAGGATATAAATAAATTATCTGAGTTGTTCCAATTGTTAGCTGAAAAAAACAGATTAAAAATACTCTTTGCTTTAGAAGATAAACCGCTTTCGGTTACAGAGATAACAAAAATTACTGAACTATCTCAGCCATTAGTCTCTTTTCATTTAAAAGCTTTAAATGAAGCCGGTTTGACAGAAAAATTCAGAAAGTCATCTTTTGTTTTTAACAAATTATCAGATAAAAATTTATTGTTTTTAATCAAAAGTTTTATTAATGTTGGTGGAGAAGAATTTGCGAAAGTGAAAGACAAAAATAATTTTAATTTCCCTTTCCCACCATTTTGCCCACCCTGGAAATAATGTATTTTTTTAGTCAACAAATTTAATCATATTAAAATGGAGGTAAAACTTATGACAGCAGGTTGTTGTGGCGGTAATGAAAATAAAGAAAATAGTGGAGGTAATAATATGATGCCTGATATGGCAAAAAAAATGATGTCTAATATGCAGAATAAAAGTTTTAGTCCGCAAGAAATGTGTGAAAAAATGACTGCTTCAGTTGAAAAAACAGCAAAATTAGCAGGCCAGGCAAACGATGAAGTACAGATGCTTTTTGAAGAATGGGCTGAACAGGTTGAAAAAGAACTATTAGATCTATTAGAAGATATTGAAAAAGAAAACAATAATTTTGATGCTGCAGAAGCAGCTGAATCTTTAAAAGTTAGTGAAGATACTGTGCTTTTTTTCCTGAGCAGATTAATTAAAAATAAAAAAATTGAAGTAACATCTTTAAAATTAAAGTAAAGGAGGGATTTGATTATGCCATTTTTCTATAGTGGAATGTGGATGCTGCCAATGTTTATTATGCCGATAATGGCCATTTTGATGATCACTTTTCTTTATAAAAAAGGATTTTTCGATACTATTATTAATACATTTAATGAACAAAAAACGAATTCTAATTTCAACCAAAATGATTTATTAGAAAAAAAAGATAAAGATGTTTTTGAAATTATTAATTTAAGATATGCCAAAGGAGAAATAACAAAAGAAGAATATCAAGAATTAAAAAATGAATTAAGAAACTAAAATGAATGAAAGCCCAACTTTAAAGTTGGGCTTTTTTTAAATTTCTTAAGCTTAAATAACAAAAATATTTTCTCTATAATATTCCAAAGCCAATTAATAGACCAGCCATTATACCAGCATTAGCAAAGTGGCTGTGCATGTTATTAGACTGAGGAACTAATTCATCATTAACAATATAAACCATTGCCCCTGCTGCAAAAGCAAGTGATCCCCCAACTAAACTTGCAGAAATATTAAAAATTGCCAACCCAATTAAAGTCCCAAGTGGAGTCATTAATCCTGCAACTAAAGTAAAGATCAGCAGTCTAAAATTATCTATCCCTCCAGCTTTAAGAGGCCCTGCAATAGCCAGCCCCTCAGGTATATTATGAAAAGCAATTGCAACTGCAATCAAAATCCCTACTTCTGGACTTGACTCAAAACCAGCACCAATTGCCAGCCCTTCTGGTAAATTATGTAGGGCAATTCCAAATAAAATTAAATACCCTGTTCTTAAAATTGGATTTTCAACATGCATTTTTTCTGGATTTTCAACATCCAGATGATCAGCAGATGATAAATGTGAATGTGGTACCACCTTATCTAAACTCCACATCATTAAAGCACCAAGCAAAAACCCAATCACTGTGATAGTCATTGATCCTAAAATTAAAGCCTCCGGCATCAGCTCAAAAACAGAAATAGCAAGCATTATTCCAGCCGCAAATCCCAGCAGTGAAGCAAGAGTTTTATTACCTGGTTCTCCAAAAATCATTAGAACAAAAACTCCGATTACTGTTGATGTTCCCGCAAAAAAACTATATAAAAGAGTTTCCATGAATTTAAACCTCCATTTTTCTATTTTCAGTAATTATTATCATTTACTATTTATATCATACAATAAATAGAAAAAAATTAAAAGTAAAATTTAAAAATATAAAATGGAAGCACTTTCATTAGTTTAATTTTTCTGATATAATTTAGCTGAAAGGTAGGTGCTAATTTTGAAAAAATATTTTGAAGTCAATGAATGGAAAGTTATTGAAAATGGTTTTGACAAAGATTATAACAGAGTTACCGAAAGTGTAATGAGTCTTGGTAACGGTCATATGGGCCTGCGGGGTAATTTTGCTGAAGAATACAGTGGCGATAGCCTTAAGGGAACTTATATTGCCGGAGTTTATTACCCAGATAAAACTATAGTTGGTTGGTGGAAAAATGGTTATCCAGAATATTTTGCTAAAATTGCTAATGCCGCTAATTTCATTGGTGTGAATTTAAAAATAGATGGTCAAGAAATTGATTTAAATAAAGTTGATTTCAGTGATTTTAAAAGAGAGTTGAATATGAAAGAAGCATATTTAGAAAGATCTTTTACAGTTCATTTAGAAGATAATAGAGTTGAAGTTATAGAAACTCGATTTTTAAATCAAAAAAACAAAGAGCTCGCTGCCTTAAAGTATAAACTGCGTCCACTTGATAAAAATACTGAAATAGTATTAATTCCCCACCTTAATGGTGATGTTAAAAATGAAGATGCTAATTATGATGAATTTTTCTGGGAAGGTCTAGAAAAGAAAAACAATAAAGGTAAAGCTCTGCTTTCAATGAAAACTAGAAAATCAGATTTTGTTGTATCTACAGCAATGACCTGGAATTTAAATAAAAAAGACCGCAAAGTTGAACTACTAACTGGACCGGGTAAAGAAAATTATGTGGGCAACAGAATTACTGTTGAGGCTGAAGCTGGAGAAGAAATTGAGTTAAATAAATATATAGCAGTCTGTACCAGCCGTGATTATAAAGATGATCAGGTAAGTAAAAAAGCAGAGACAAAGGCTGCCGAAGCAGAATTTCGCGGTTATGATGAATTATTTGCTGAACATAAAAAATCATGGGACAAAATATGGCAGGAAAGTGATATCAAAATTAAGGGAGATACTGAAGCACAGCAGGCAATTCGCTTTAATATTTTTCACTTAAATCAAACTTATACCGGTCATGATCCTAGTTTAAATATCGGGCCTAAAGGATTTACAGGAGAAAAGTATGGTGGGCTAACTTACTGGGATACAGAAGCTTATTGTCTTCCCTTCTACCTTTCAACCCACAGTGAAGATGTGGGACGCAACTTATTATTATACAGATATAAACACCTACAAAAAGCAGTAGAAAATGCAGATAAATTAGGTTTAGATGGTGCACTTTATCCAATGGTAACTATTAATGGTGAAGAATGCCATAATGAATGGGAAATCACTTTTGAAGAAATACATCGTAATGGTGCAATCGCCCATGCAATAAAAGATTATGTTGATTATACCGGGGATGAAGCTTATATAAAAGAATATGGAATTCCAGTTTTAGCAGAAATTTCTCGCTTCTGGGCGGATAGAGCTCATTTTAATCCCCGCAAAGACAAATACATGATTCTGGGTGTAACCGGTCCTAATGAATATGAAAACAATGTAAATAATAATTGGTACACTAATCGGATTGCGGTTTGGACTCTAGATTATACGCTTAAGAATTTAAATAAGCTCAAGCAAAATGATCCAGATAAATATGAGGAATGGATCGCTGAACTTGAACTTAAAGAATCTGAACTTAAATTATGGCAGGATATGACAGAAAAAATGCACTATCCCTATCTTGAAGAATATGATATTTTTGCTCAACAGGATGGTTATTTAGATAAAGAACAAAAATTGGTTTCAGATTTAGATGAAAAAGACATTCCACTCCACAAAAATTGGTCCTGGGATAGAATTTTACGATCTACTTTTATTAAGCAGGCTGATGTGCTGCAGGGAATCTATTATTTTAAAGAAGATTTTGATCAGGAGAGTATTGCTCGGCATTATGATTTTTATGAGCCGCGCACAGTTCATGAGTCATCACTTTCACCATGTATTTATTCAATCATAGCTGCTGATCTGGAGCGTCAAGAAAAAGCATATCAGTTATATTTAAGAACAGCTCGTTTAGACCTCGATAATTATAACACTGACACTGATGATGGTCTGCATATCACAAGTATGGCTGGAACCTGGATGTCAATTGTAAAAGGTTTTGCAGGTTTTGAAGTTAAAAATGGACAGGTAGAATTTAGACCATTTTTACCTAAAGCCTGGAATGGATTTAACTTCATGATTATGTTTAGAGGCCGCAGAATTAAAGTTGATGTTGATCAAGAAAAAACTACTTTTTCTTTAGAAACAGGAAAAAATTTAAGCATCAAAGTTTATGATGAAGAATATCAATTAACTCAAAAAGACCAAATCTCAGTTAAAAAATAACAGAAAATAGTTGACTTTTATCTTATGAAGCTAAATTAAATAAACAAAAGCTCCAGCAAGAATTTATCTAATCTAGCTGGAGCTTTTTTTACATTTCATTTTTGAGAAGTTCTTTAAATTCCCTTAAACTACCCCGCCACTCTATTGGATAATGAGAAGCTTCTCTTTCAATTAATTTATCTTCAATAATAAAAGTTGTTATTCCTAATTCAGCAGCTGCTGCATCTTCTTTTAAATCATTGCCGATCATCAGACAATCTTCTGCATTCACATTAATCATTTTTAAAATTTCTTGATAATAATTTGGATTAGGTTTAGCATAGCTCATATTTTCATAATGAGTTAAAAGTTCAAAATCAGCTGGATTAATACCAGTCCAGCTTAATCTTTTTTCAACTGCTTCTTTAGGAAAAAGTGGATTAGTTGCTAAGACAAGTCTTTTATCATTATTTTTTAGATGTTCAATAATTTCTAAAGGATTTTTTCTATCAATTTCAAAATATTTTCCTAAAGCTGCAAATTCATTCCGGTAAAATTGATCAAAACGCTCTTTTATTTTTTTAGCAGAATCTTCTTCACTTTTAACTTCTATTTTCTCCATAAAAGCTTCCATAAACGCCTGTTGATTACTCCGACTGCCATCATTAGTTATCATTTTTTTAGTTGAATCCATTAAAAGCTTAATGAAATCTTCCTGATCCTTACATAAATCTTCAAATTTTGAAGATAAAGCCCCAAAATAATATTTCAAAAATTGCTCTGTCTCTATAGTTAATAATGTACCATCCAAGTCAAAAAGGAAAACATCTTTATCGTTAAACAAAATTTGACCTCCCTAAATTAGCTGCTGTGTTTGTTTAATTAAAACTTTTCCATCAATGATAAAAAATTTGTTTCATCAACTAAAATATCTACAAATTCTTTTAAATATTTACGATCCAATTCATCAAAACGTGATTTTTTAGGACTATCAATATCTAAAACAGCAATTACTTCTCCACCAACAATTACTGGCAGCACTATTTCTGATTTAGAATTAGGATCACAGGCAATATGGCCTGGGAATTCATGCACATCATCTACCAGCATTATTTTGCGCTGTGAATAAGCTGCTCCACAGACACCTTTATCTTCATCAATTCTGACACATGCTGTTTTTCCCTGAAATGGCCCTAAAACTAGCTGATCCTGTTTCCAAATATAATATCCAGCCCAGTTAATATTATTCATAAACTCAAACAATAAAGCAGAACTATTTGCCAGATTGGCAAGCCAATCTCCCTCTGGCTCAATTAAAGCTTTTAATGCCTGATTCATTTCTTTAAGTTTTTCTTCTTTTCTACTCATTATAATCATTCCTTTCTCCTAGAAATCTAATTAAAACTTTAACAGTAATTAATTTAGTCCATAATTGTTTAAAAATTTAAGAATAAGGGAACTAAGATAGGAACTAAAGTTGAAAGTACTGCTCCACTTATAAAAGCTGGAATAACAACTGCTTCTCCCCCAGATTCTTTGACCAGAGGTAAGGTTACATCCATTGTTGTTGCACCACCAGGTGCAATTGATGCTAAACTTCCGAAATATTTAGCAACTAACGGCAGTACCATTACTGTCATCAACTCTCTAAAAACATTAGTTAAAAATGCTAGTGACCCTAATTCCGCACTATGTAATTTGGAAATTAAAACTCCAGACAAACTATACCAACCAAAACCAGCGCCAACTGCTGCTGATTCTCCAGCTGAAAAGTTAAAAATCAATCCAGTCATAACTGCTCCCAGTATAGAGCCAACGGCTATTAAAATTGGAATCACAATTAATTTCCAGCCCATAATTCTTAAATCCTCAATAATCTCACGGCTTGCTCCTATATCAATACCAACTCCAAAAAGTAGTACTGCTAGAGAATAATTAGTTATTGAATCTAAAAATACTGTTTCCCCACCATTTAAAAGGAAATATCCTGCTAAAATACCTATTACAACCGAAGAAAAAATTAAAATTGTCATTGTATTATCAGGGCTTTCATCTTTAATTTCTGCTTCTGTATCAGGATCAGCTCCCAGCAGCAAATTATTTAAATCCATAATCTTCACAAATATAATAACTGCTAACACACTAAAAATTATACTAACAGCTGCAAAAATAAAAGCTTGAAACCCAATCTCTCCAAGCTGCCTAAAAATTTGCTCGTTACTGCCTAAATTTGCCCCCATTGCCATCAATAAAACTACAAGACCAATTTTTGTGATTAAATCTGCAAATTTAACAAAATAATTTTTTTCATCAAGAAAAAAACCTAATAACATTCCTGTAAACAAAAAGAAAATAATTAAATAGAAATCCAAATTTACCCCTCCATTACTATTTTATATAGTTTTTAGTAACATATTGAGAAGTCATTGCTCTTAACATAGCACTATAATTTATTTTAAAGCTCAAAATATCTCCAACTTCTAATTTTTGATCCACCTCTGTCACATCAGTAATTAAATGATCACTACTACATCCTAAAACATTAACACCTTCTAGTTCTGGATCTAAGCCGTGATAATCTATATCCTGTTTACCAACTGCTAAAATTGCACGCCTGCGCAGCCCTTTATCTTCAATAATCTGACCTCTTCCTTGACCTCCAAAAGCCATTTCCCCTTCTGGATCCGAAGGTTTTTCTTTTAACTCCACTATTTCTGCCTGCAGACGAAAATTATAATGATTAAAACCATCAATCAAATTCTCATTTATAATATCTGTGCCGAGCAGTATAGCTTCTCCTACTCTTAAATTCGTTATTTCTTCTGCTAGATACTGATCATCTAACAACCTTAAAGTTGCCGTATTACCAGCAGATAAAATATCTAATTTCCTCCCAATTTCATTTTCTAATTCTTTTTTTATTTTAATTAATTTATTAGTATTTTTTTCATCTGGAATAATTCCGGCAAAACAACCCAGATTTGTTCCTATACCTTTAAAATTCACATTTTTCATTGCTTCAATTTTTAAAGCCAATTCTGCCAAATCAGCTGCTAAAACACCTTCTCTTCGATCACCAATATCAACCATAATAATTAAATCAATTTCCTTATTTAAAGCTTCAGCTTTATCAGAAATCATTGCTGCAGTTTTTAATTCAGTTACTAAAGAAACATCTACATATTGAATAATTTCTTCTATTTCAGAGGGCATTGGAATCCTAAGCATTAAAGCCTCCCCTTGGTACCCGTTTTCTCTAAATTTTTTAATATTTTCAATACGGGAATCAGCTATACTTTTAATCCCTGCTCTTTGATAAGCACTAAAAACATTTGTATCACCTGCAAATCCTTTAACTACTGCTGTTAATTTTATGTCCTTTGAATCTAATTCTTTTTTTAATTTTTTTGCATTTTCTTCTATTTTATTCACATAAATATCAAGTTGTGGATAATTCAATTAAAATCCCCCTTGTAAAATCTTATTTCTGAATGATATATTTCTAAACTATAATTATATTATACCCTCTAACAGACAATTCTTCAATTTGATTAGTTTCTATAAATCAAATTTTTAATCAGATTGGCCATAAAGAGTCATTATATTAGGAAATTCAGATAAAGTGACAACATAATCATTATTATAAACTTCCCTTATATATTCAGGCGAGTTATTATCTGTTAACCAATTAGAATGCCAAGCCATAAACCAAACCCAATCAATATTTTCTTTTTTTAATAATACAGGATCAGGTATTTTCCCACACTCATGACAAGAAACTATTCTTTTTGAACCTGTTATATTTTCTGTAGAATTATACATTTTTTGATGAACATTAAAATTTTTTTTATAGGTATCAACACCTATTAAATCAACATATTTATCTCCAGGATACCATTTTTGATCAGCTTTATTTGAAAAACCTAAAAACCAAATTAAATTATTTATATTTTTTTCTTCAGTAAAATATTTATACATAAATCTCCATAATTTTTTATAATCTTCTGCTCCATTTTTGCTCCACCAAAACCAATTTCCATTAGCCTCGTGTAATGGTCTCCAAATTACAGGAACATTAGCTTTTTGTATAGTTTTTAAATGATTAGCGATCCTATCTAAATCTGAAATCATCTCTTTGTGTTCTTTTGTTCCCGCTTTTAACATTTTATTAATATCTATTTGCTTTTTACTATTTTCATATCCTTCACCAAAAATAGGATTTCCCCAATGCCACATAATAGTTGGAATTCCACCATTTCCATTATCCCACCAATTAATTGTTCTTTCAACAACACCTTTATTTTCTTCTTCAAAAATAAAATCTAACCCTTTAATTACAGGATAATCTCCTGTATGTTTTTTAATATAATTTAATTCAAAATCAGGTCCATCACTTAACCAAGTAGACTCCATTTGACCTGAAAGTATTTTTTCTCCCTTTATACTATTTAAATAATTAAGAACAGCATTTACTTCTTTAATGGAATTATCATTTATAGATTTCAAGTTCATATCTTCTGATATTTGAATAGTCAACATTATTAAAAAACATAATAATACAAGAAATATAATAATTGTTTTTATTTTCATTTTTAATTAACTCCTTGATGTTAATCATATAACAAAGACCACTAAATTAATAGTGGTCTTTAACAAATTTCAATATAAAAAATCCCGACCAAATGGCCGGGTAATAAATATCACTAAAACTTATTCTATTTCAATAGTCCGCTTTTTAACTGGGGTTTTTTCTTCTTTTGGTAGATGGACTTTTAAAATTCCATCATCATATTCTGCATTAATAGCATCTTGATCTACATTTTCGAGATAGAAACTGCGGGTATATCTACCCTGTCTTCTCTCACGACGGATATAGTTATCATTTTTTTCTTCTTTTTCTTCTTTGTGTTCAGCAGAAATTGTTAAATAGTCGTCATCAATTGCAAGCTCAATATCTTCTTTTTTCATTCCTGGCATCTCTGCTTCAATGGTGTATTCGTCATCATTTTCTTTGATATCAGCTCTAAAACTACGTCCGGCAAAATCCATTACATCACCAAAGAAATCAGAAACTAAACTATTAAAAGGATCTTCATTTCTCTCAGCAACATCTCTACGATTGCGGTTTCTAAATGGTACTAAATCAAACATAAAACCACCTCCGAATTTGATTAATATTATTTTGTCATCTTTATTTTCTATTTATATTATAAGCCTAAAGTCAGAGAAGGTCAAAATGTTAATGGAGGTGATTTAGTTTAATATTTTTTAATAATTTTGATTATCTCTTATTATCTAGCTAATTCTCAATTTTACTCATTAAAGCTTTTACCTTTGATAAATGTATTTTTAACTTTAAAATTCTGATCAAAAAGCACTAAATCTGCCTGATAACCAGGCTTGAGCTTAGCCAGCTTGTGATCTAAATTTAATTTTTTGGCTGGATTCAAAGTCACCATCTTAAATATTTCAACCAGGGATAGGTCTGTAACTTCCATCAAATTTCTTACAGCCTGATCTAAAGTTAGAACACTGCCTGCAAGAACTCCCGATTCTAATCGTGCAGCACCATCTTTAACTATTACTTTTTGACCACCAAGCTCATATTCTCCTGCCTCCAGTCCAGTTGCTTCCATTCCATCAGATACTAAAATTACTTTATCTACACCCTTAGCTTGAATTGTAAAACGGTCTACTGCCTGATGATGATGAATTAAATCAACAATTAATTCAACTGTGGAATCAGAATCAAAAGCTGCCCCTACAAGTCCGGGCTTTCGATGATGCAGTCCAGTCATAGCATTATATAAATGAGTAAAATGATCCATACCTGCTTTATAGGCCTGCTGAAATTCTTGATAAGTAGCTCCAGAGTGCCCGGCTGAAGCAGTAATATTATTCTCTTTGAGTTCTTTGATTAATTCTAAAGCCCCATCAATTTCAGGAGCCATGGTCACAATTTCTACAACATCATAATAATCTCGCAGCAGTTCTAAATCGGGCTTAATTAAATTTTCACTATTTTGAGCACCTATATAATCGGGACTAATAAAAGGACCTTCAACATGAGTTCCTAAAACCCGAGCTCCAGCTAATCCATTTTTTTTAGCCTGTCTAATATTTTCTAAGGCGGCATGAATTTCATTTTCACCCATAGTCATCGTTGTTGGAAGAAAAGAAGTTATACCATGTGAGGCCAAAACTTCACTTATTTGATTGAGAGCTTCTGGAGAAGCCTCCATTGTATCAAATCCACCACCTCCATGGATATGAGTATCAATCATTCCTGGCGTCAAATAGCCCCCTTTAGCATCAATAACTTCTGTCTTATTATCCACTTCCAAATTATACGAGGCTACTTTTTCTATTTCAGAATTAGCCTCAGAAAAAAGTAACGAGCCATTTTTAATTATTTTATTTTCTAAAATGATATTTGCATTTATAATTAATTTTTTCATTTATTTCACCTCTAACTATAATTTATCTGATTAAAACTTAAATTAAAAGAAAATATGCAACAATTTTAGCAGGTAAATTATAGTTTCGTTTAGTTAATTATTTTTTTTAGATTCTTTATTAATTATCTTTATTATCTTTATTATCTTTATTCTCAGAGTTCTCTCCATCTTCATCGGTATCAGCATAATCTTCTAAATCAAATTCTGCATACTCTGCTAGCTTTTCTTTAACTGCATTATGAATTTCTTCTGCTTTTGTAGCCAGCATAATTTCTAATGCCTGATCTATTATCTCAATACTATAAAGATTAAATTTACCCTGATCTACTGCATCAATAACTTCTTGATCTAACATTAGATTATCAAGATTTCTATTTGGAATAATTACACCCTGCTCACCTGTAAGACCTTTTGCCTTACACACCTTAAAAAATCCTTCTATCTTTTCATTAACTCCGCCAATAGGCTGTACAACACCTTTTTGATTCATAGAACCAGTTATTGCTATATCCTGTCTGATTGGAATTTCTGAAAGTGAAGATAAAAGAGCTACTACTTCAGCACAGGTTGCACTATCACCATCAACTCCACCATAACTCTGCTCAAAAGCAATAGAAGCTGTTAAACTTAAAGGTGCATCCTGGGCATATTTACCACCCAAATAACCAGTCAGTATCATTACCCCCTTACTGTGGATCCGACCACTCATCTTGGCTTCTCGCTCAATATTTATTACACCTTCTTTACCCAGATAACTACGAGCAGTAATTCTGGCCGGACGACCAAAACTGTAATTACCTGCCTGATAAACTGATAAACCATTTATTTGACCAACTTCTTTTCCACTTACATCCAGCAAGAGGTGATCTCTATCTATTTGCTCCTGTATTTTTTCCTCCAGCAGGTTAGATCGCATCTCTTTTTCGTCAATTGCTTTTTTAACAGAACTGGCACTAACTACTTCTTCTCCATAACTATCTGCCCAAACATCTGCCTCAAATAAAATTTCTATAATTTCATTAAATTTAGTTGATAATTTTTCGCGATCTCCAGTTAAGCGAGAACTGAAATTAATCATTGCTGCCACTGCTTCAGCACTAAATTCTTTAAGCTGAACTCTATTAATTACAGAAGATATGAAATCGGAAAACTTAGAAATATTTTCTTTGTTCCTTGTCATCTCTGTATCGAAATCAGCTTTAATTTTAAATAGTTCGGAAAATTCTTCATCATAGTTATAAAGCAAATAATAGATATGGGGAGATCCAATCATAATAATCTTTAAATCAAGTTCTACAGCTTCAGGTTTTAAAGTAATAATTGGTACACTTCTATACTGCTCACCTATATTTTCTACAGTTATTTCTTGATTTATTAAAGCTCTCTTCAGAGTCTCCCAGCAAAAAGGACTTGTCAATAGATCTTTAGCATGAACAACTAAAAAACCTCCATTTGCTCTATGCAGCGACCCACTTTTAATCATCGTAAAATTAGTCGTGATCGTTCCAAATTGACTCTTACCTTCAATTTTCCCAAACAAATTATAATAAGTTGGATTTTTTTCATAAATAACTGGAGCTCCCTCAGTTTTATTGTTATTAACAAATATATTAATTTGATAGCGGACAAAGAAACTTCCATCGTCATCCTGCTGCATTGCCATAAAAGGATTTTGTGGTTCTTTATCATTATCATCGCGAAAACGATCAATATTATCTACAATATCGTCCTGAACTTCTTCTAAATACTCTACTATTTCTTCACAATCATCGTATTTATTTTTTAGATGACAAATTATCGGCTGCACAATAGAAAGACCAATCTTTTTTTCTAAAGCTGATAACTCATCTTGTGCTTTCTCTTTAATTGTTCGAATCTCCCGCATAACCTGTGAAATTTCATTCTGTATTTTTTGGCTTTCATTACGAATTTCTTCTTTTTTATCTTCATCCATATCTTGAAAATCTTCTCTAGAAATAGGATCATTATCTTCATCAATCGGTACTGGAACCAGCCCTTGAGAAGTGTTTTGAAGTAAAAAGCCTCTTTCTTTTGCTGATGATTCAAATTCTTTCATTAATTTATTTGATTTTGGCTGATATTCATTCAATATTTCTTTTTTTTCTTTCTCATACTCTTCCCCTTCAAAAGCACGAGGAATTTCTTCCTGTAGTTCTTCAATGATTTTATCCATATCATTTTTTAAATCATTACCCATACCTGCTGGTACTCGCATAACTCTTGGGATTTCTGGCTCTGAAAAATTAAACACATATAATATATCTTTTGGCTGATCCATTGCCGCTGCTTTTTCTTCTGCCATATTCTCAGCATAAGTTGATTTTCCAGTTCCCGATTCACCAGCCATAAAAATGTTATATCCTTTTTTATCAACCCGCATTCCAAAGTCCAGAGAAGAGGCCGCTCTATTTTGACCAATTATTTCCTCATCAATTGCAGAAAGCTCTTTAGTAGTTTCAAAATCTAATTCTTCAGCATTGAAATTATAATCTAAATTTGAAATTTTAATTTTATATTTATCCATTTTTTACACCCCTTAGGCTCAATTATTATATTCAAGGATAATTATGAAAATTCTGACTAAAACTCTTACTTAATAAATTCTTCAAAAATAAAATATATCCTGCCTAAAAAAAGCACTTTTAAATGTACTACTGCTTTAATTTTAGGTAAATTATACTTCTGAAAGTTGAAAATTCTTTTCAGCTAAGATAAAATGAAAATAAGGTATGTTATATTTTTAACAATATTTTGGGGGAGAGATAAAATATGGGAAAAAATTTATACGATATTCCAGACATAATAATAGGCAGACTTCCAGTTTATTACAAATATTTAAAAGATTTGCAAAAATCAGATAAGAAATATATTTCATCCGAGGAACTTGCACAACTCACAGGCTTTAGTAGTTCTTTAATTAGGAAAGATTTGAGTTATTTTGGTACTTTTGGTCGAAAAAGTTATGGTTATGATATCTTTTGTCTTTTTCAACAGATCAATATTATTATGGGATTTAACTACAAGAAAAAAATTATTCTTATTGGGGCTGGACATTTAGGACAGGCTCTAGCATATAATAAAGGCTATCTTGAACGAGGATATGAACTTACTGCAATATTTGATAAAAACCCGAAGTTAATCGAACTTGTAATCAATGATATTGAAATAAAAAGCATTAAACTTTTAGAAGATTTTATAAAAAATAATGAGGTTGATGTGGCAGCTCTTACAGTTCCTGGAGCAGCTGCTCAAAAAATAACCGACCGCCTTGTGGCTGCCGGTATTAAAGCTATCTGGGACTTTACTGAGGTTCCGTTAAAAGTACCAGATGATATTCTATTAGAAGAACAATTAATCAATGAAGGACTCTGCAAATTATCCGTAAAAATGAATCAAATTAGAATTAATGAATCTGATAATGGTGAAGATTTAACTTGTGAAGAGCAATGATTTTTTTGAGAATTAATAATTTCACCCTGCTTTAAAACACTAACATAATCAGCAAGTTCTTTAACCTGTCTGCTGTCATGACTAACCATTACAACTGTCATTTTATCTGTCAGTAAATCAACAAAGTGAGAATTAAAAAAATTTATACTTTCTTCATCTAGATTTGTTGTCGCTTCATCAACAAATAAGATCTCTGGCTCTGTAATTAAAGCTCTGGCAATAGAAACTTTTTGTTTTTCTCCACCCGAAAGTGTATATGCTGACTGATCTAACAAATTACTGATTTCTATTTTAGCTGCTATTTTTTCTACAAGATAATTAATTTCTTTTTTACTATAATCTCTTAACTTTAAAGGAAGAGCAATATTATAAAATACATCCCCCCGATAAAGATAAGGCTCCTGCCAGATCATAGAAAATCTGCGGCGCAGTTTGAGATTATCTTCAGCTTTATCTATTAAATGGCCTTTATAATAAAGTTTACCTTGATAATCTGAATCGATTAAACTCAAAATATTTAAAAGTGTAGTTTTACCACTCCCATTAGCTCCAATTATAAAGTTGAATTCATTTCTATAAACAGCAAATTGGTTGATATCTAAAATTTCTTTTTCTCTGCAGATCTTTTTAATATTTTTAACTTCAAGAATTTTATCGTTTTTCATAGTCTTTTCCCTCCTGCAGAAAATATGTAATAAAGTTTATTAAAAATGATAGTATTAAAAGAATAATTCCAAGAGCAAGCGCAAAAGCAAAACGCCCTTTATTTGTTTCAAGTGACATAGCTGTAGTAATGGTTCTTGTTACATTTTTAATATTACCACCAAGCATCATCGAAATACCGATTTCACCTAAAACTCGACCAAAAGCTGCTATTAAAGCTCCAATAATGCCATAACGCGCTTCAGTTATCACAAGTTTAAATTGTTGACTATGGCTGGCGCCCATTGATTTTGCTGTTTTATATAATTTTTCATCAAGTGCATAAATTACATTTCTAATTAAAGCAGTAATTAATGGTATTAATAGAATAACTTGACCAATTATTATTCCAAAGGGAGTAAATAATAATTCCAGATCTCCTAAAATTCCTCTTCGAGAAATTAATGAATAAACAAAAATACCAATTACAACTGTTGGTAAACTTAAAAGCGTATTTAAAATTATATTAAGAAATTTTTTAGTTTTAAAATCATTACGTGCAATTAAAATTGCAAGCGGTATAGAAACTATTGAAGCCAAAAAAGTGGAAGAAAAGGCAAGTTTTAAGGAAGTTGTTACTACTTGAATAACTTCTTGATCTAAAGTTATTATTAATTTTAGGGCTGTATTTAACGCGTTGGTATAATAATCCACTTTTGAGCTCCTTTTTTAGCATTATTTAAAATCACTTTCTTTAATTGCAGATGGATAAAATAACTGCTCTCCATAACTCATATAATTATTAATTATCTGCTGCCCCTTCTGAGAAGTTACATAGCCGGTAAAGGCCATTGCCAGCTGGTAATTTACATGCGTATGATAGGCGGGGTTAATTGGGATAATTCCATAAGGATTAAAGAGCTCAGGATCTCCACTATTTACAATTTCCAGGTCAACATCCCCACTGTAAGCTAAATATGTTCCTCTGTCAGCTAAAATATATGCCGCTAGCTCATCAGCCATATTGATGCTGGGCCCCATTCCCTGACCACTTTCTAAATACCAGCTTCCTTCTGGATCTATCTCAGCACTATCCCAGATAGATAATTCTTTCTTATTAGTACCTGAATTATCACCACGAGAAACAAATTCTGCCTCCGCTATAGCTATTTTTTCTAATGCTTCTGCAGCAGTTTTAGTTTCTTTTATTAAAGCGGGATCTGAAGCAGGACCCAAGATAACAAAATCATTATACATCACTTTTCTTCTATTAACCCCATAACCTTTAGCCACAAAATCCTCTTCTGCTTCTCTAGCGTGCACAAAAATAATATCTACATCCCCATTACGTCCAAGTTCAATTGCTGCTCCAGTTCCGACAGCTACTACATCTACCCTGACATTAAATTTTTTTTCAAAAGGTGGAATCAATTCAGCTAAAAGGCCTGAATTATCTGTGCTTGTTGTAGTTGCCATTGTCAAAACTTTTTGAGCAGCAGCTGCAGTTGAAGTGAAAAAAATCATCACAATGAATAATGAAATAATAATCTTCTTAATTGACATATTAATCCCCTTAATTTTTTTACTTATTTGAACTAACTGATTAAAAAATATTATATTTTACAAAATGAATACTCAAAAAAATAAACTCCCAGCAAAATACCGGAAGTTTGAAGGTGGATTAACATTAATGCA
This sequence comes from Bacillota bacterium, assembly GCA_051746665.1. Classification (GTDB taxonomy): domain Bacteria; phylum Bacillota; class Halanaerobiia; order Halanaerobiales; family Halanaerobiaceae; genus Halanaerobium. Next base: position 33,918 of record JBNJFG010000005.1, on the reverse strand, counting down.
ATCCAAATCGATCACTCCTTTCCATTCCGGGAGGCTCAAAAGTTTCCTTTTAAACCCTATCGGCGCAGAAAGCTTAACTTAATAGCCTTAGCTTAAAAGCGCTCGGAGTTGTGCGACTATTCTTACATCAATGATATCCATATTCTTTAGTTTTGTCAAGCAGTTAAACTAACTCAATTTAATATATTTTTATTTAATAAAGATAAACTCTAGCTTCATAAGCTTTTAAAGTGCCTTTAATCTCGAATTTAGAATCATTTTGATAATTACTTAGAATTAATTCTGCTGACTTAATGTCCAGTTCAGAGCTTAAATCATATCTACTATTATTTTCACTAAAATTCAAAAGAACTAGTAAATTGTTTTTATCTCCTAGACGCTGATATGCATAGATACTTTTATCTTCTTCTAATAAAATATTATATTCACCATAAGCAAATACCGGATATTTTTTACGCAAAGAAATCATTTTTTGATAATATTTAAAAACAGAATCCGCTGCAGCTAGATCTTTCTCTACATTAATTTCTGGATAATTATTGTTCATCTTCAACCAGGGTTTAGCTTCCGAAAAGCCAGCATATTTATTATCATTCCAGTGCATAGGAGTCCGAGCATTATCACGAGTTCTATAATTTGCAATTTCTAAAATTTCTTCTTCACTCATTTCTCCTTTTTTCTGAACCTCTTTAATATAACCTCTAGTTTCAATATCATCAAAATCAGCTAAAGAATCAAAACTAATATTAGTCATTCCAATTTCTTCTCCCTGATAAATAAAGGGAGTTCCTCTTAAAGTGTGGAGCATGGTTCCCAGCATTTTGGCTGACTCTTTACGATATTTGCCGTCATCTCCATAGCGAGAAACAATTCGCGGTTGATCATGGTTGCAAAAATAGAGACTGGTCCAGCCTTTATTTTGCTGCAGTTTATACTGCCATTCGCTCATTAAATCTTTAAGCTCTTTTAATTGCCAATCTGTAATCTTATCCCAGCCTTCTTTACGATCGAATTCAAGATGCTCAAATGGAATAACCATTGAAAATTCTTTTCTATCCTCTTTCACAAATTTCAAAGCCTCATCCTTATCAACAAAAGGAGTTTCTCCAACAGTCATCGCATCATAATTATTATAAGTATTTTCAGCCATTTCCTGAATAAATTCATGGACCCGAGGACCATTAGCAAAATATTCATGTCCCGCTAAACCAGCTTCAGTCCCATCTGGAAAACTCTGATCTTTTGAAATTAAATTGATTACATCCAGTCTAAATCCATCTACACCCTTTTCCAGCCACCAATTAATAATATCATAAATTTCCTGACGCAGCTTGGGATTTTCCCAGTTTAGATCTGGCTGTTTAGGTGAAAATAAGTGCAGATAATATTGATCTGTTCTTTGATCATATTTCCAGGTAGAGCCGCCAAAAAATGACTTCCAATTATTTGGTGGACCACCATTTTTACCGTCTTTCCAGATATAATAATCACGATAAGGATTATCTTTACTTTTTCGTGACTCTTTAAACCACTGATGCTCATCTGAACTGTGGTTTAAAACCAAATCCATGATTAATTTTATATCTTTTTCATGCAGAAGTTCCATTAATTCTTCTAAATCATCCATTGTTCCAAACTCATCCATTATAGCCTGATAATCACTAATATCATAACCGTTGTCATCATTTGGAGATTTATAGACAGGATTTAACCAGACTGCATCTACACCTAGCCTATCAAGATAATCAACCTTTTCGATAATTCCTCTTAGATCTCCAATTCCATCTTTGTTGCTGTCATTAAAACTGCGGGGATAAATCTGATACACTACAGCTTCTTTCCACCATTTTTTATTCATAGCTAAACCTCCACTTATAATTAAATAGATTTAAGCTGCTTTTTCTGCAGCCTGATCTGTTACTCTTTTAATCAAATTATTAATAGTCAAAAACAAAATAAATAAAATTGTTATAAAAATCGGAATTATTTCTAAAGAAATATTTTTAGCCAAGATACCTGCCAGACCAGGAAGTAATGCCCCACCAAGTCCCGCAGCAGAAATCTGCATTCCAATAGTATTTGTAGTATGCTTTTTCCCCACTCGATAGGAAGTACTTGAAATCAAGGCCGGAAAAATTGGTGCAATAGCAATTCCAGTAATCGCAATTCCTAGTAATGACAACCACTGCGATAAATTTATCGCAATTAAAATACTGCCAAAAAGCCCGAGTGCTGCCGCAAATTTTGCAATCTTTCTGCTCAAAAATTTGTAGGCTAAAAATCCAGCTAAAATTCTTCCGATGGTAAATGAACCCCAATAAACACTAACCCAGAATCCAGCTAAAGATGTACTTATGCCCCTTGATTCTGTAAATAAAGTATAAGTCCAGTGACCGACTGACATTTCTATTCCCGTATAGATAAAAAATAATAATACACTTAACAGAGCAGGTAAATACTTTAAAGTCTGAGACAGCTTAATATCTTTACTCTGCTTTTTATTTGTATCAGCTTCAACAGTTTTTATATCTTTCGGATCTTGCCAGAGAAAAAGAGTTGAAGCAAAAATCAATGCTAATATAATTTGAGCTGTTCCAACAATTATATAACCTATTCTCCAGCTATTAGAATATTTAATTGCATTAGCCATTATAATTGGGCCAATAGTAACCCCAACCCCAAAACTCGCATGCAGCCACTGCATTAAACCTTCGTTAAAGTTTTTTTCTACATATGTATTTAAGGCTGCATCTATTGCGCCAGCTCCCATACCGGCAAAGACAGCAAGAACAGGCAAAAGCCACCAAAATGGAGCCAATGTATAGCCAATTAAAGCCAGACCAGTAGCCAAACAGCTTAGGGCTAGCAAAACTGCAACTCCAATTTTTTTCATGAAAAAACCATTCAAAAAACTGGAAATTAAATAACCTGTAGTCGAACCAATCAAAATTATGCCCAGAGCATCAAGAGGCAGCTTAAAACTACTTCTCATTTCCGGCCAGGCAACTCCCAATAAACCGTCCGGCAGGCCAAGTGAAATAAACGCAATATAAATTAAAGCAATTAATAAATATCTTCTTTTATTCTTATCCATAATTACACCTTTTCTGCAAAAATATTCTTTAGAGCTAACAAATTTATGCTTTAACAACCTAAAATCAAGCTGTTTCTCTTTTAACCAGTTTTAACTCCAATTCTTTATTATATATCTCTTTTAATTCACCATTAATAGCTTTTAATAAAACTTCTATTGTTAAATAACCAAGCTGATACATTGGCTGCCAGATAGTAGTTAATTTAAGATACTTAGCCAGTTCAATATTGTCATAACCAATTACTGCTATATCTTCGGGAGCTTTTAAAGATTTTTCTTCCATAGCCTGCAAAACACCAATTGCCTGATTATCAGAAGCGGCAAAAACTGCTGTCGGCCATTCTTTTTGAGGAAGCTCAAAAATCTCCTGCATTGATTGATAACCATCTTCAACATAAAAATCTCCATCTTTAATTAATTTTTGATCAATCTGAATATTATTTTTTTTAAAAGATTTCTTTAAACCCTCTAAACGTTTTTTTCCATGTAAGCTATTAATATCACCATTAATAAATGCAATCCGACTGTGTTTAAGTCCAACTAAATAGTCAACAGCCATTTCTGAACCTTTTAGATCATCAAAATAAATTGAATTAAAATCTGTAGAAAATTCATCAGCGAGCACTACCGGTATTTCAGATTTTTTCAATTCCTGATGTTCGATTTGCGAAATATCCATTGTCAAAGCGGCAATTCCATCAACTTTTCGGCTGTGTACTATATCCATAATTTTTCCCATTCTATTTTCATTTAAATTAATTTTGTGCAAAATTAAATCAATATTTTCTTCTTCTAAAGCATCCTGAATCCCCTTTAAAACCTCAACGAAAAAATGATCAATAAAACTAGGTACTATAACAGCAACAGCATTCGCCTTCTGCCTGGCTAGATTTTGTGCAATTTTATTAGGCCTATAATTTAGCTCCTGCATCACCTTCAAAACCCTTTTTCGAGTCTTATCTTTTACTTTGTCACTATTATTTAAAACCCTAGATACTGTTCCAATTCCTACACCAGCTTTTTCTGCAACATCATAAATATTTACTTTATTTTTTGCCATAATTATTAATAACCTCTCAAATCTTTTCTTAATTGACTCATAAATATTTTGCTTAAGCTTTTGGAATCGCTTCCAAAATAATTATAGCAGTAGTTTTTTTAAAAGTCAAAAAATTAGACTAAACTTTGTTAATAAATATGCTTAAAACATAAAAAGCCCGGGATATAAAATCCCGGGATCTTAATAATTTCTCTTTGATTTAATAGCCACCCATCATGTAGTAATCCATCAAGGCGCTATCTTTCAATTTTACATGACCTTCGACATCAGATTTAGTATTATACTTAATCTGATCCTCATGATCCTTGTGAGCGCGCTTGTGCTTAAAAATGTTCTTCATTAGTAATGCCCCCTTTTAATAATTTTGGGGAACATACTCGCTGCACATCTACTTTGTTCCAAAATAAGTCCACCGACCTAATAGTAAACTCCGCTACTCACTTTCTGTCGGCTTAATTGAATTATACTACTTATAGAACGTTTTGGCAAGGAAAATTTTGAATATTTTAAAAATTATTTCTTTTATTCTTTAACATGATAATGTACTGATATAACAAGTTCTTTGCAGGATTTATGTAATTTAAAAAGAAATATAGAAATATTAACTATAAATTTTTAAATTTTATTAAAGTGAGGTTTCAAAATGAAAAAATTATTTGCATTTTTATTTTTATTTAGTTTGTTATTTATACTTTTTTCTACAAGTGTTTTTGCCCAAACAGAAAATGAAAATTTATTTAATGAAAATATAAATTTTGAGGAAAGAACTTTAAAAGCAAAAATATTGAAAGAAAAAACTGAAGAATTTGAGGAAGGAAGAATTAAATACAGACAGCAGTTAGAAGTTGAAATTATTTCTGATCAACATTTTGGAGAAATACTAGAAATAGAAAATAATATTATGCGTAACAGTATTTATGGAGAACATCTACTAGATATAGGAGATAAAATTCTGCTGGCAGCATTTTATGAAAATGGTGAACTTGTTGAAGCTCACTTTCAGGATCTGCTGCGGGAAAGAGGTTTGATCTATCTTGGACTCATAACCCTCTTTTTACTCTTAATAATTGCAAAAAAACAGGGTGTCAGAACTATAATTGCTCTACTTTTAACGATGGGGATTATTTTCTTTTATTTAATTCCACAGATAGCCGAAGGTGCTGCTCCAATTCAGACAGCAGTTTTAACTTCGCTGGTCCTAATTGTTATTATTCAGGGAATAATTGGTGGTTTTAAAATTAAATCACTGGCAGCAATTATTGGTACTGCTGCAGGTGTTATTTGTGCTGGAGCACTTGCCTATATTTTCGGTAATTTAGTTGAACTAAGTGGGTTAAGCAGTGAAGAAGCCCGTCTACTTCTCGGTTCGGAACTTAATTTTGAACCGAAAGGAATTCTTTTTGCTGGGATTATCATTGGTAGTCTAGGTGCCGTAACCGATGTTGCGATGTCTATTGCCTCTGTTACTGAAAGCACCTGGCAGACCAGCCAAAAACTGTCTATAAGAGATCTATATAAAATAGGACTACAGGTAGGTAGAGATATAATTGGAACAATGTCTAATACATTAATTTTAGCCTATGCAGGTAGTTCTTTATCTCTTTTTATACTTTTTTATCATTTTAGTGATGGTTGGATAGAATTAGTTAACATGGATTTAGTGGCAACAGAAATTATTAGAGGTCTTGCAGGTACTGTTGGTTTGATAATTACTATTCCAATAACAGCTTTTTCAGCTGCTGTTTTGTATAATAAATTTGATTCAAAATAAAAATTTCCAGGGGTGAAATAATGCAAAAAAATAAATTTAATTTTAAAATAGTTAATCTAATATTCCTAGTGCTTACTATTTTTGTTAACTTTTTAGCCAATTATCTGCCTATTAATGGTCTTTCAAGTGGTGAAGTTTCTCGGTTTTACAGAAATCCATTTACACCAGCTGGCTTTACTTTTTCAATCTGGGGAGTGATTTATACACTATTAATTATTTTTATAATTTATCGCTTTATTGGCAGTGGAAAAATAAATAATGAATTTAGTACTGGCCCCTATTTTATAATTGCTTCAATCGCAAATATGTCCTGGCTATTCCTCTGGCATAATAGACTAATTCCTTTATCAATGCTTGTCATCTTAATTTTACCTCTGTCACTATTTCAAATATTTAAAAGGCTTCAGCAGTACCAGAATTATTCTATCAGTGAATTTTTAGCCCTGAAACTTCCCTTTAGTATTTATACTGCCTGGGTTTCTGTAGCCTCGATTGCTAATTTTATGGCCTTATTAGTTTATTTTAATAAAGACTGGCCAGCTAATTTTCTTAATATAGCAGCAATTATAGGTATTCTGCTGGCCTTAGCAATTACAGTTAAAATTTTAGATAAATATAATAGTACTTCTTTTGCACTGGTAATAATCTGGGCTTATATAGGAATAATAGGAGCTCAACTTAGTTACCAAAATCCAGTTATGGCAGTTATAATTACTGCAGGAATTTCAATCTTAATTATTATTTTAAAAATAATCAAAACCGTAACTTTAAGATTTTAAATTAAACTTATCCGCTAATTTAAAAAGATATAATATCTATCCTAAAACATGAATTATAAATCCATTTTTTTTAATCTATATGTGACCTGATAATATTTAAGATCAATACCTTTTTCCTGCAGTCGATTTGCTATTCTTCTGGCTCCAAATCCTTTTTCTCTAAAAAATCTAATTAATTCTTCAACATTTTCCGAATCAGAAATATCAGCTTCAATTTTTTCCTGAAAATTATTATCTTTATCTTCATCAAGTATTTTGTCAGGTATATGCTCATTTTTAACTACAATCATTAATTTTTTATTATTTAAACTATTAATCAAAGGTGTGGCACTATCAATAGAATAATTAATAACGCTTTTAAAATGCCTAACATTTCTTTTATAAGATGCATTCAATAATCTTTCTCTTGCCTCAGGTTCAAACATAATTTCTAAATCAAAATCATATTTTTCCAGTGCAGACTTTTTATATTCTTCTTTAAAATGCAAAAACATCTTTTCTTTTTCACTATATGATCGTTGATCAAATGGTGGTAAAGCAAGCTCATATTGAGCTAATCTCTGATAGAGTTCTGGTAAAAGATTCTCTTCTAAATTTTTAGTAGAAGCGGCTATAATTATAACATCAACTGGTATTTCTTTAGCCCCTCCAATCCTGCGAACAGACTGTTCTTCTATAACTTTTAAAAGTAAATTTTGATAACTCTTTAAAGCATGTGCTTCATCTAAAAATAATATACCGTTATTAGCCTGTTCAATCAGTCCATTTTTATTTGAAGCTCCAGTAAAACTACCTTTTTTTGAGCCAAATATTTCTGAGGCTGCAATATCTGGATTAGTAAACTGAGCACAGTTGATATGAATAAAGGGAGAATCTTCTTTTAAAACTCCAATATTTTTAGCAAAGCGATACATTAATTTAGCCAGCAGAGTTTTTCCTGTACCTGTTTCACCGGAAATAATAGAATGTCTTGGTCCTCCAGGTGAACCCATTGCTTTACAGGCTTTATTTACAATTTCTTTTAGACTTCCCTGACTGCCGATAAAATCATTAAATATATTTGAAGAGGAGGTATTAATTAATTTTTCCTGCAGATTTGAAATTTTACTATTCATCATCTTTAACTCTGTGATATCTCTAAATATTGATAAACCTCCCTTAATTTCATCATCAATTATTAAAGGATAAGCACTAACAATAAAATGCCTTCCATCAGGATTTTGTACCTGAATATTTGTATATTCTTTTTTAGATTTTAAAACTTTTAGCACAGCTGCATTTGGATAAAATTTTGAAATGTGTTCTCCAAGCATACTTTCTATTGTCTCGTCGGCATAGTCTGCAGAATTTTTATTAACATAAATCATATTTCCATCCTTATCAACTACATTTACACCTTCATTAATTTTCTGAATTATCTGGTCTAATATTAAGCTCGTTGGATTGTTTAAATCAAGCCACTTCATCTATTTATTCCTCCTGTATGAAATAAATTTAAGTTAAACACAAATTTTTTCTGGTATTATAATTTTGCTTCCATTATGATCTTTTAAACTAACCTCTACTCCATAAACCGAATTGATTTTAGCTGCTGATAATGAAGATCTATTGCCATCAGAAAAAATACATCCATCTTTAAGCATAATAATTCGATCACTGAAACGGCTGACTAATGAAAGATCATGCATTGTAATTACTGCTGTTTTTCCATTTTCAACTTCTTTTTTTATCAAATCAAAAATTTCTAATTGGTGTCTCAAGTCCAGATTGTTTGTCGGCTCATCTAAAAGCAGCAGTTCTGCTGCTTGAGCAGCTGCTCGCGCAATAAAAACTTTCTGCCGCTGTCCACCACTTAAATTACTGATTTGTTTAAATGCAATTTTTTCTAATCCCATTTCAGATATTACTTCTGCTGTTATTTCTTTATCTTTTTGATCTGCTTTCCAGCTGCTGTGAGCTTTTCTACCCATTAATATTGTTTCAAAAACATTACAATTAAATATATTTTCTGAAGCTTGTGGGACATAAGCGATTATCTTAGCTAATTTTTTGCGACTAAAAGTTTCTATATCTTTTCCACAAATTTTTATACTTCCCTGATCAGCTTTTAAATAATTATTAATGCATTTTAAAAGTGTACTTTTTCCAGAACCATTAGGACCAATCAGGGTGATTAATTCTCCTTTTTGAGCATTTAGATTAATGTTTTTTAAAACTTTTTCTTTTCTATAAGCAAAATTTAAAGAATTTATTTCTAAAATCACAGGCTCTGTCCCCCTTTAATAATCAAATAAATAAATAATGGCGCCCCTATGAAAGCTGTTAAAACACCAACTGGCAAAACTACTGGTCTAAAGGCTGTCCGAGCTAAATTATCAGCAATTATTAAAATCAGGCCCCCTGCTAAAGCTGAATTAAGAAAAAACTGACGCTGATTACCAGCTGCAATTTTTTTTATGATATGGGGAGTTACCAGACCAATAAAACCGATCACCCCGACAAAAGAAATAATAACTGATGTTAAAATAGAGGCAGCTGTCATTGCAAATAATCTTAATTTTTTAGAATCAACTCCCAGACTTGAAGCCAGTTCATCACCTGTATTTAAAACTCCATAACTCCAGCCATGATATATAAAATAAACTAAAGTTATTATAAGTGTAAATAAAATTATAAAAAATTGATTCCAGTTTGTTCTGCCCGGATCACCAAAAGTCCAATAAATAACTGAAGCCAGTTCTAAATCATCAGCAAAAAATTCCAGAGCTGTAGTCCCAGCTGTAAATAGAGAAGAAAGAGCAATACCAGCCAAAACAATACTTTCTCTGCTTGCCTGCTTTTTAACACTAATCATTAAAACAATAATTACTGCCAGCTGCGAAAATAAAAAGGCTGAAATTGCCGGTAAATATAAACCATCTAAAAATGATAAGATAGGTATGCTGCTGATGTCAACAACTACAATAGCAAAAGCCGCCCCAAAAGCTGCAGCATGAGAGATTCCAAGAGTAAAGGGAGAGGCAAGAGGATTTTTTAAAATACTCTGCATAACAGCCCCTGCTAAAGCTAATCCCATTCCTGATATTAAAGCTGTTAAAATAGCCGGCAGCCTAATATTCCAGAGAATATTGTAGATCATTCCTCTATTGCCCTGGAAAACAACTTTAATTAAATCATTAAAATTCAATTCAGCTGCACCTACAAATAAAGAATACACTGCCGCTAAAATAATTAATAATAATAATGCTAAACTAAGGAATATTATTCGGTTAGATTTCCTTTTTTCTTCTGATAATATTTCTTCTGCTGAACTCAATTTATTAGTATTCATAAACTTACCTCTATTATTTAATTATTTAAAATCACTTTAAATCCATCTTTTTAAAACCACCAAAAATTTCTGCCATCTCAGTATACACAGCTCTACCAACAAATTTTTTATAAATCTGATCAGCTTTTTCTTCTACTTTTAGATTTTCAAATTCCTCTGGATATATTATTTTTGCAATATAATAAGCATCTGCTAACATGGTAGCAAAATTAGTTGTGTAATGGTTGTATGGTAAAAGTTGATAGATGTTATTTTTTTGATATGATTTAAGATATTTAAATTCTTCTCTTTTTAAATCATTTTTCACCAGTTCAATTCCACCCTGATCAATAAAAATAAGATCTGGATTTTCTAAAAGAAGCTGTTCTTTACTGATAGTAAAATTATTTTTATCGGATTCCTCAATAATACTTCTTAGATCTAAATATGTAAATGGAGGATAATTGGATTCGGTAGATGTAATTCCCTGTGCTCCTTTATTACCGATACCTCCGATATAAACAGTTAACGAAGTGTCGGCAGCTGCAGTTCGAGATTTTAACTCTAATTTACTCTGGTTAAAATAATTTATTAATTCTTCCGCTCGCTTCTCTTTTTTTAATATTCCTCCCAGAAAAATTAATGCTTTTTTAAATTCTTTTTCTGTCATTGAGCCAGGAGAACCATTATTTATCGATATTACAGGAATAGCAGTTTTTTTCTGCAGTGTATTGATTTGAGCTTTAGTTAAATAAGAAGCAATTATTAGGTCAGGATTTTGAGCAGCTATTAACTCAGCATCTCCTCCAAATTGAGGACCAATTACCGGCAGTTTTAAAAGTTCTTTTTCAGCTAAAATATATGGCCTTTTCTGATTTCTTTTTTCAAATTCCTCAATCCCGACAACTTTTTCAGCCGCTTCCAAATAAACTACCAGTCGCAAAGCCCCAGGACCAACTGCAGCAATTTTATCTATTTTTTCTGGAATTTCTATTTGTCTACCGGCTAAATCATTGATCTCTACTGCATTAATAGTTGTAGATAAAAAAATAATTATAAATACTAATACTGTAGTCCTGAATTTATTTTGTCTTAAACTGTTCATTGATTTTATAAGCCTCCTATTTTGGTAACGGTTAGTTTACCATGTTTAACTCCTTTTAAAGCAATTAGCTTAGAACTTACTTTTTTTAATTTACTCTGCAGACCTTCAACTACTATGACCTCTAAACAAAAATCTCTATTTAGGTGGAGGTGTAGATTACTTTTAAATAAACAGTGATAATCATGCTGAATTTGATTCATTTTATCACTGAGTCCAGATTTATGATGATCATAAATTAAGGTAATTGTGCCTACAACATTTTCTGCTTCTTTAATCTCTTTTTCTTCAATTATCTTATTTCTAATCAAATCTCTTATTGCTTCTGAACGATTATTATAAATATTTTCATTTGACTGATCAAATTTTTTAAGTAAATTTTCTTCTATAGATACTCCAAAACGCTTTAGCTCTGACATCATAATCCCCTCTCGTAACATTTATAAAAAAATCGTGTTACTATTTAATTTCAAGATTATATAGTTTTCTCCTGCTTTAAATAATAAAAAAATGCCAGCCCTGAACTTAACCCAGATAGCTGACATTTCAAATTAACTGCTCCACTCAAATAAAATATTAAAATAATTTTTCTGCAGCTTCTTTTTTTAAGAGATCAAAGACATACTGTAAACTAAGCCCTTCTCTTTCTGCAATTTTTCTGCACTCTTCATATTCAGGAGAATATTTGATTAATTTACCTTCAGAATAAGCAGCTTTAATTGTTGCTTTCCCAAGTGTTGAATCTAAATCTATGTACTTTCGCTGCAGACAGCTTCTTTCTACTTTATTACACCTAATACCCAGAGTTGTAGTTTCTCGATAAATAATTTCTTCGAGATCTTTTCTGTTTTCTTCAGCTGTCAGCACACTTAATTTTTGCCCTGGTCTATTTTTTTTCATCATAATATTTGTTAAATAAACATCTTTTGCACCTGATTTCAGCAGTTTTGGAAAAAGATAAGAATATATTTCTCCACTCATATCATCAATATTTGTTTCTAAAATTAATAGCTTTTCTTCATTTTTTTTTTAGCCTGATAAACTCTCAGCAGATTTGTAATTTCAAAATCTTTTTTACCTGCTCCATAGGCAATCTTTGTGATCTCAAGCTCAGGCATCTCAATAAATTCTTCGGCCAGAGTCTTAATTATTGCTGCTCCGGTTGGAGTGACCAGTTCTCCTCTGACTCCAGCTGCATAAACTGGTACATTTTTTAAAATTTCAAGTGTTGCTGGGGCTGGAACCGGAATTCTGCCGTGAGCTGCATCCACAAAACCTGTTCCTAAAGGTACTGCAGAAGCATAGATATGATCCGGATTAAGCATTTCAACCAGGATAGAAGTTCCCACAATATCAACTATAGAATCAACTGCCCCTACTTCGTGGAAATGAACTTCATTTATATCTTTATCATGAACTTTTGCCTCAGCTTCTGCTACTTTTGCAAAAATATCAATACTTAAATCTTTAACTTTTCGACTTAAGTCACTCTGGTTAATTAGTTCTTTAATATCATTAAAATTACGGTGAAGATGACTACTTTCATGTTTATGGGAATGGTCACTATGATCAGGATGACTTTCATCTTCTAAAATAACTTTAAAATCTGTCGCTGTAATTCCGTTTTTCTTTACTTTTGAAATTTCAATTTCATAACCTGTAAGCTTTAATTTTTTTAATTCTTCTAAATACTTATCTTTATCTAATCCTAGATCCAGTAAAGAAGCAATTGTCATATCTCCACTGATACCGGAATTTATATCAAAATATAATATATTTTCCATTTTAGCCTTCCTCTCTTGCTTTTTCTATCTGCAAATTAATTGTACTTGCTAAATATGCAGCTCCAAATCCATTATCAATGTTTACTACCCCAATGCCGCTGGCACAACTGTTGAGCATTGTCAGCAGAGCTGAAACACCACCAAAATTGGCTCCATAACCAACACTTGTGGGAACAGCAATTACAGGTTTATCTACCAGTCCACCGATTACACTGGCCAGCGCCCCTTCCATTCCGGCTACTGCAATAATAACTTCAGCATCATCAAGTTTATCCAAATTTCCAAGCAGACGATGAATTCCAGCTACACCAACATCATAAAGCCGCTCAACTGAATTACCTAAAGCTTCAGCAGTTATAACAGCTTCTTCAGCTACCGGCATATCAGATGTCCCACCACTGACAACTAAAATTTTACTCTTAGTCTTTTTAAGTTTCTTTTTTTCTATAAATATCATTTTAGGCCGCTCATGATAAACCGCCTCAGGTGCAATTTTTTTAATCTGCTGATAAACTTCTTTTTCAGCTCTACTTGCCAAAATATTATTCTCATGTTTTAACATTTCCTTAACTATAGCTTCAATTTCAGCTAAAGATTTACCTTCACAGTAAATAACCTCCGGAAAACCATTCCTTAAACTGCGGTGATTATCTACTTTTGCAAAACCCAGATCTTTAAAAGGAAGATCTTTTAAAGAAGATGCCGCAGCATCTACTTCAATTTCTCCATTTTTAACTTTTTCTAAAATTGCTGTAATATCTTCTTTATTCATCTTTCCCCTCCAAAATTTCCTTATTCATACTTCCACTTTGATAAGCTGACAGATCTAAGGTAACATATTGAAAACCTAATTTCTGTAATTTGTCAGATAATTTGTCCATTAAATTTAAATCTAATATTTTCTTTCTATCAGTTTCTGATAATTCTATCCGGGCCAGATTATCATGATCACGAACTCTAAACTGATGAAATCCATTGCGCCGCAAAAGCTCCTCAGCAATTTCAATCTTTTCTAATCGTTCTGCTGTAATTTGATTACCATAAGAAATTCGGGTTGCCAGACAGGAAAGACTTGGCTTGTTCCAGGTGGCAAGTCCTAGCTCTTTTGATAAGATTCTAATTTCCTTTTTTGTCAATTGAGCTGCAAGTAGTGGACTTTTAACATTCAGTTCTTTTAAAGCTCTGCGTCCGGGTCTGTAATCTCCAGTATCATCAAGATTAGATCCTTCAATTACTGTTTTGCCAGCAGCATAATCAATTATTTGATTAAAAATAATCTTTTTACAGTCATAACAGCGCTCAGCCTTATTTTCTAAAGCTTTTCCCAGCTCATTAAACTCAATTTTCAGCTGCTGGTGCTTAAATTCTAATTCCTGCACCAATTTTTCAACCGCTTGTATTTCTCTTTCTGGCACAAAAGGAGTATTAACCGTAACAGCTTCAAATTCTACTCCTGCTTCTTTAGCTGCTGCTGTTAAAAATGTGCTGTCAACCCCTCCTGAAAAAGCAATAACAAAAGGTTCAAGTTCTTTTAAATTATCTAATAATAATTTATACTTATCTTTTGTTGTAATAATTGACATTAACAACCCTCCTATTAATGAGTAGGCTGCACAAGTGATTTTTTATCATAGCCGATCAAATCTTTGCGGCCTGCCATTTTTAAGGCTTTCCGAACTATTTGTTGATTTTCCTTTTTGTGATACTGCAGCAGTGCTCTCTGCATTTTCTTTGCTGCTGCAGACTTTGCTACATAAACTTCTTCCATTGTTCTCGGATCAAAACCACTGTGATACATTGCGGTGGCCATTGTACCTGGAGTCGGATAAAAATCCTGGACCTGATCAGGGTGATGATTAATATCTCTTAAATATTCTGCAAGCTCAACTGCATCTTCTAAGCGGCTTCCAGGATGACTAGAAATAAAGTAAGGTATTAAATACTGTTCTAATCCAAGCTCTTCATTAACCTGATAAAAAGCTTTTCTAAATTTATCAAAAACTTCTATTCCTGGTTTACCCATATAGCTTAAAACATCATCTGAAACATGTTCTGGGGCCACCTTCAGCTGGCCACTTACATGATTAGCTGCCAGTTCTTTTAAATACTTGCGGCTTTCGTTATCTT
Organism: Bacillota bacterium; assembly: GCA_051746665.1. Lineage (GTDB taxonomy): Bacteria > Bacillota > Halanaerobiia > Halanaerobiales > Halanaerobiaceae > Halanaerobium. The sequence goes on along the minus strand of JBNJFG010000005.1, from coordinate 18,891 downwards.
CTAAAAGATAATCAAAACGAATTCCAGAACGAATAAATACTTTTTTGACTCCCTTTAATTTTCTTAGTTCTCTTAAAATATCGAAATATTCTTCGTGATTTACCTCTAATTTACTGCAGGGTGAGGGAAACATACATTCCTTACCCTTACACATTCCTCGTGAAAGCTGATCTGAACAGGAAGCTTTGCGGAAATTAGCAGTTGGACCACCTACATCATGAATATAACCCTTGAAATCATCCATGGCTATTATTTTTTTTGCTTCTTCAATTAAGGATTCTTTACTGCGGGCTGTCATCATCTTACCCTGATGAAAAGAAATAGCGCAAAATGAGCAGGCTCCAAAACAGCCTCTATTACTAACAAGACTAAATTTAACCTCTTTAATAGCTGGCACTCCACCATCTCTTTCATACATCGGATGATAATCTCTTTGATAGGGCAAGGAATAAATATGATCCAATTCTTCCTGATTTAAAGGCTCGACTGGTGGATTTTGAACTAAATAGCGATTCCCGTGCTGCTGTACCAGCTGCTGGCCTCTTATTGGATCCTGTTCTAAATATTCTATTTTATAAGCATAAGCATACTGTTTTTTATTACTTTTTACTTCTTGATAGGAAGGTAAAAGTTCGTAGTCATATAATGATTCCAATTCATCTGTAATAAAAGCTGTCCCTGGCAGATAATTAATATATTTAATATCCAGACCAGCTTCTAAATTTTCTGCAATTTTTAAAATTTGTTTTTCTCCCATACCATAAACTAAAAGATCTGCTCTGCTGTCAAAAAGTATAGATCGACGTACACTGTCATCCCAGTAATCATAATAGGCAAAACGACGAAGACTGGCCTCAATCCCCCCAATAATAATTGGAATATCAGAATAGGCCTCTCTCAGACGATTACTGTATACTATAGCAGCACGATCTGGGCGGTGACCACTTTCTCCACCGGGAGAATAATTATCATAACTGCGGCGGTTTTTAGTAACAGAATAATGATTTACCATTGAATCCATATTTCCTGCAGTAACTAAAAATCCATATTTGGGTTCCCCTAATTTTTTAAAATCAGCTGTAGATTTCCAGTCAGGCTGAGCAATGATTCCAACTTTAAACCCAGCATCCTCTAATACACGAGCAATAATAGCTGTTCCAAATGATGGATGATCTAAATAAGCATCACCGCTGATAATAATAAAATCAAGTTTTTCCCAACCTCTTTTTCGCATATCATCTTTTGAGATTACCATAAACTGATCTCGTGGGTTTGCTAATTCATCTTTATTTGCTTTCTTTTTTAAATTCTTTTTTTTCTTTTTCATTTAATTTATCAGTAACTCCTTTATTATTCCTAAGTTCAAATAATTATTTTCTTTTTAAACTGAGCAATCTACTCATTATTATAGCAGAAAAGTTGGTCTAAATCGAATCTGAGCCCAAATGATTAATTTCACATATTTTAACTGCTGCCAAAAATAAAACCCCTGATCATTTCAGCTGATAGTAAAATCAACTTAAAATTTCAGGGGAAATAAATAAAGTTCATTTTTTCAATTAATTTTTTCTTAGATCATTTTTTAAACTAAGATGCCAGATTAGCAAATATAAAAATGCTAATCATATAAATTAAATAAAAAGCAGCTGCCGCAGTAGCAATTTTATTAAAGATCTTTATTTTGCTGTTGGAAGTGCTTCCTGCTTTAATTTCCTCTGCAGTTGGCATTACTTCAGGCAAACCTTTCCTTTTGGCATCATATTTATTTAAAACTACAATTAAAATTATCATTAAAACAAAGGCTGTAGTTAATAGAAATACTACAGAATCAATTCCAAGAGCATATAAAACTAAGGTGAAAATTGTAACTCCAGCAGCTGTCAAGGCATAAGGAATCTGCGATGTTACATGATCAATATGATCAGAACCTGCAAATATTGAAGACATTACTGTTGTATCAGAAATCGGAGATACATGATCACCAAAAATAGCTCCACCAAATAAAATTCCCATCAATACTGGAACTATACTAAAACCTACTAATTCATATCCTGTTGACACAGCAATTGGTGTTAAAATTGCCATTGTTCCCCAGGAAGTTCCTGTTGTAAATGAAATAAACATCGCTGCTAAAAATATGATTATTGGTAGTGCTCTACCGGGTAAACCAATATTCATTAAAATATTTACTACATAATCTGCAGTTCCAACCTGATCAGTTGCATGTCCTATTGTCCAGGCTAAAATAATTATAGCAGCAGCAATAACCATTGTCTTAAACCCATCAATTATTGCATCACTAGCTTCACTTAAAGACATAGTCTTATAAACTAATGCTCCAATTAGGGCAAAAAAGACAAAAGCAAAAGAACCATACAGCAAAGCTAAAGCTATATCAGTCTCCTGAAAAGCCTGAGCAATACTTATTCCAGCTTGATAGCCTTCACCAAGCCACCACATTGAAAACACACTCACAACTAATAAAGAAATTATAGGCAAAAAGAAATTAATTAATTTTGGGTTTTTACTACTCTGCTCACCTACATCAGTACTAATATCTGATAAAGCTTCTGCTCCATCCTTCATCAATTTACCTTCTTTACGAGAACGCCATTCTGCATCGATCATTGGTCCATAATATCTTTGAGTAATGGCAACAAATCCAACTGTAAAAAAAGCTAAAAGACAATAAAAATTCCAGGGAATTGAACGCAAAAACACTGCATAAGGAGTGACCCCAATCTGCTCAGCAGTAATACCCGCTGCTGCAAACCCCGCTGCAATCATAGAAACCTGATAACCAATCCAGTTTGAAACAGGTCCAAAAGTTGTTACAGGAGCTGTTGTCGAGTCCAAAATATAAGAATGCGCCTCTCTTGATGTATTGTTTTTCATACTTACATCTCGAGTTGCATTACCAGTTACTATTGTACTGGTATAAGAATCAATAAAAATGAACATTCCGATCATCCAGGTTAAAATTTGAGAATCTCTTGAAGTCTTAACTGCATTACCCATCCATTTCTCCAGGGCCAAAACACTACCTGATTTATAGATTAGAGCAGCTCCAGCTCCCATCAGCATAATAAGAATTAAAAATTTAGCATTCCAGGGATTGTTTACAGTATTAACAATCCAGCGCAAAGATAATGAAGTTGCAGAAATCGGATTCCAGCTGCTAATAATTAAAGCTGCAGACCAGACTCCAGCAAATAAAGAAATAAGTACCTCCCGCGTATACATAGCTAATATAATAGCTAAGATAGGTGGGATAATTGATAAAAAACCAATTGTTTCTCCACTAATAATAATAACCTCCTTTGATAAATTTATCTCTTTAAACTATTAAATTATAACATAATTTTATCGAATCTGATTACTATTGTAAAGTGAAATCTTTTTCTTAACACCTATTAAAAAACCCTCTACTTAAAGTAGAGGGTTTCTTAAGCTATATATTTATATTAGTTAAAAGCAAATACAAGATTGTTAGCCTGAATTTTACTCAGCTGTTATTCTACCTTCAACCTCTGGAGCTACCGGAGCATTTGCTTCAATATATTCCATTAACACTTCTTCAAGACCCCCAGCTTCACTAACTATTGGAGCATCTGCAAACATTGAGTATCCATCTCCACCAGCTTTCATAAAGTCATTAGTAGCTACAGTATACATTTTGTTTGGATCTAACATTTCACCAGCTACCCATACTTTCTGTACTCTATTACCTGGTTCAGCATCACCATCAAAGGTGAATTTAATTCCTGAAACCTGTGGGAATAAACCTTCAGTTGCTGGATATTCAGAAACACCATGTTCTAAGGCTGCTTTGAGATCAGCACCACTAAGTTCCATCAAAATTGTTGTATTACCAAATGGAAGTACTGTAATAACTTCACCCTGAGTAATTTCACCTTGATCTATGGATGCTCTAATTCCACCACCATTAGTAATAGCAGCATCTGCATCAAATTTTGCTCTCATGGCATCAGTAATTAAATTACCGAGATTAGTTTCTCCAGTACGAATATTTCCTCTTTCACCATTTAATTCAACCGCTGTTCTGCCAACTACTTGAGATGTAATTACTTCATTAGCTCTATTTATTCTCTCCACAACTAATGAAATTATATAGTCTTCTTTAACATCGGCGGTATCTTCTCTAGGAATTAAATTGGCTTTAATATTTGAGACATTACCATTTTCTACTGTTAAATCTACATAACCAAGATATTTAGAATATTCACCAGCCATCACAATCATTGTGTCATTAACCATCATACCTTCTTCGATTACATTGTGGCTGTGACCATCAATAATTAAGTCAATTCCTGGCACTTCTTCTGCTATCATTTTACTTGTATATTCACTACCTTCACTAATACCAAGGTGAGTTAAGGCCACAACTACATCTACTTTGCTTTCTAATTCATTTACAACAGCATTAGCTGTAGTAACAGGGTTCTCGAAAATTAAACCTTCAACATTTTTGGGATGAGTTTTATAAGATGTTTCTGGAGTTGCCAAACCAAAAACTCCGACTTTAACTCCATTATATTCTTTAATTAAATAATCTTCAGTATAAGGAATTTCTTTGCCATCTTCTCGGCTTAAATTAGCCGCTAAGAAGGGGAAATTACTCATTTCAGCTAATTCGCCTAACCTTTCTTGTCCAAAGTTAAAATCATGATTCCCTAAAGTTAGGGCATCTAAATCCATAAGGTCTAAAATATGGCTGATAGATTCTCCTTGATTTATATTAGCAATAGTCTGACCATGAAAAGTGTCACCAGCATCTAAAAACATTACATTTTCTTTTTCTCTTCTAGCTTCCTTGATCAGCGTTGCCATTTTAGCATAACCCATGCTGCCAGCATAATCATCTTCTTCGACTCTGGAGTGAACATCATTTACATGATAAATCCTTAAATCAACCTCTTCTGCCAGAATAGTAAAAGATAGAGTCATAACTAAAATTAAAGTTAGTAAAGTAATCGATATTTTTTTGAATTTCACGAATTCCACCTCCGAATTTTTTTGAAAATTGTTTCTAATCTTATATTATATAATTTGAGATAAATTCACAGTTTCCTGCTTAACATAAGAAATATTTTCTTAAAATGATAAATAGTTGCTTATTAAATATTTTGTTCATTGAAGCCAAAAATACAATTAAAAAATTAAATTCACAGCTAAATTTCTTTCTCTGCTAAAACTTTTAGACTAAAGATGGTATAATTTCATTATAAAGATAATTATATTTAAATTATAGGGAGTGAAATTTAATGAATAATGATATAACAGCTGTTAAGGGAATTGAAATAGGTCATGCTGACGATCAAAAAAATGGTACAGGCTGTACTGTTGTTTTAACTAAAGATAATTTTACTATTGGAGCTGAAGTTCGCGGAGGAGCGCCTGGAAGCAGAGAATTAGCTTTAACAGATAGTCGAGCTGCTGTAGAAACTGCTGATGCCATATTTTTAAGTGGAGGCAGTGCCTATGGACTCGATGCTGCAGGAGGAGTAATGAAGTATTTAAAAGAAAAAAACACCGGTTTTCAAACTGGTGGTGGAGTTGTTCCTATTGTACCTGCTGCCGTTATTTATGATTTAGAGTATAAAAGCAATAAATATCCCGACCAAGAAATGGCATATCAGGCCTGTTTAAATGCTGATAATTCTAAACAATACAACAAAAGTATTGGTGCTGCAGCTGGTGCTACCTGTGGAAAAATTAGGGGAATGAAAAATGCCGCTAAAACAGTGATGGGGCATGCCTCATTAAAAACTGGTGATTTAGTTGTAGCTGCATTAGCAGTAGTTAATGCCTTTGGTGATATTAAAAATCCTGACAGCGGTCAAATTATTACAGGCGCTAAAAATGAAAATGGAGATTTTGTGGATACCGAAAAATTAATTATTGAGCAGCCAGGAATAAATTTAGGTTTTTTAAGAGAAAATACAACTCTTATTGTAATTACAACTAACGCTATTTTGAATAAATCGGAAGCAAATCGAGTCTCAATGATGGCTCACAGTGCTTTAAGTCGAACAATTTACCCTGTTCATACTCTTTTAGATGGAGATACTATTTTTACACTTGCTTCTAATAAATATAGTGTTGATCTCAACCAAGTTGGTACTACAGCTGCTGAAGTAGTTAAAGAAGCCATACTTAGTACAGCTAAAGTATAATAATTAGATTGATTTACTTGAAAATAACATAGTAATTTAATATACTATAAGATGTGGCCAAAAATTTGCCGCATTTTATTTTTTTAAAGTATTAAATTAATATTATTATTTCAAGGAGGTAATTATGTTTAGTAAAAAGAAAGATTTAAGTTTAACAGACCGATTTTTAAATCGAATAGAACGAACAGGAAATAAACTACCACATCCCGTTATTTTATTTTTCATATTATCTTTATTTGTATTAGTTTTATCATGGTTTGTTAGTTTATTCGAAGTTGCAGTAACACATCCTGGTACTGGCGAAACTATTAGAGCAGTTAATTTATTATCAAAATCTGGTATTCGCAGAATATTTACTGAAGCAGTTGGAAACTTCACAGGCTTTGCACCTCTGGGAGTAGTTTTGGTAGCTATGTTAGGGGTTGGAATAGCAGAAAAATCAGGTTTAATCTCTGCAGCCCTGAAAAAAACAGTTTTAAGCGCACCTAATAAATATATTACAGCAGTTGTGATTTTTGCAGGTATTATGTCTAACATTGCTTCAGATGCAGGTTATGTAGTCTTAGTTCCTCTAGGTGCTGTAATTTTTGCAGCCAAAGGAAGACATCCAATAGTGGGCCTTGCTGCAGCTTTTGCTGGTGTTTCTGGTGGTTTTAGTGCTAATTTACTTATCTCAACTTTAGATCCATTACTTGCTGGCCTTTCTCAAGAAGCAGCACAATTAATTGATGCAGGTTATACAATTCCACCAACAGTAAATTACTACTTTATGGTTGCCTCAACTTTTATAGTAACAATTATCGGTACCTGGGTAACTGAAAATATTGTTGCCCCACGTTTTGGAGAATACACTGGTGAACATGAAGAAGAATTGGATGAAATTAGTACTGAAGAAAATGCAGGTTTAAAATCTGCATTAATCTGGCTGGGAATAACTTTAACAATTATTCTATTAATGACCGTTCCACAAAATGGTATTTTAAGAAGTGATGAAGGTAATTTAATTATGGGATCAACTCCATTTGTGGGAGGTATGGTTCCTCTAATCGCAATTTTCTTTTTTGTTCCCGGTTTAGCTTATGGTAAAAAAACTGGTTCAATTGCAGACAGTGATGATATAGCAAAATATTTGGATGAAACTATGTCAGGTATGGGAGGTTATATTACCCTTGCTTTTGCGGCTGGACAATTTGTTGCTTATTTTAATTGGTCAAAATTAGGAACTATTTTAGCAATTGGTGGAGCAGATTTTCTGCAGGCCATTAATTTTACTGGCTTACCTTTAATAATTTTATTTATCTTAGTAGCTGGTCTAATTAATTTATTTATTGGTAGTGCATCGGCTAAATGGGCCATCATGGCACCTGTATTTGTGCCAATGTTAATGCAGCTTGGTTATTCACCCGAATTTGCCCAAATGGCTTATAGAATTGGTGATTCAACAACGAATATAATTACACCCTTAATGCCTTATTTTGCAATTATAATAGCCTTTGCCAAAAAATATGACGAAGATATTGGAATTGGTACTCTGGTATCAACTATGGTACCCTATTCAATAGCTTTTATGATTGGTTGGACTATTTTACTTATCATCTGGTTTGTCTTTAATTTACCAATCGGACCGGGAGGAGTTTTATTTTACTAAATATGATATATTTAGTGAATATTGTTTGAAATAAAATATATTTATGCATAAAAAACGGCCTATAAAAATAGGCCGTTTTCTTAATTTATTATTGATATCTAAACTTAATTTTTACTTATTATAATGCTCAATACTTAAAATTAAATAATAGATTTAATACTTAACTCTTTTACCTGTAACAAAAAAGATAGTTTCTTCGCCAATATTAGTGGCATGATCTCCAACTCGTTCTAAAGACTTAGCTAAATTAATATGCTGTACTATATGCTTAACTTCTTCTCTATCTTCTTTTTTACTTATCATTTTAATAGCTTTATGATAAATATCTTCATAAAGATTGTCTGCTTTTTCATCCATTCTGCAGGCGGCTTCTGCCAGATCGGCATTTCTGGTAGAAAATGCTTCTAAAACAACATCTAACATCTCGCTTACGATATCAGCAAGCTCAGGAATCATCACTAAAGGTTTTAAAATTCCATCATGTTTTAATTCTAATAAAATTTCTGCTATATTTGTTGCTTGATCTCCAATTCTTTCTAAATCATTGGCAATTTTTATAATGGCAATACTAAACCAGGTATCAGAAGCCAGTGGTTGATCAAGAGTTAACAAGCGTGAAACCTCTTCCTCAATAGTGATTAAATAATTATCTAAAACATCATCTCTGCTGATAACTTCATGAGCTGTATCAATATCTACATTTTCGAGCGCCTTCATTACATTTTGCAGCATTTCTTCTGCAACTTCACTCATATCACTGAGATCACTAAGAAGCTGTTCACGCTTTTTTTCATACACCTGTTCCATCGGACTCACTCTCCTCTTTTAATTTAATAAAGTTAAGTTTATCTATTACTTATTATTTAGGTCATATTAAAATATTCTTGACAGAAGACTAAAATCCTGCCTTTTTTTAAATTTAATTTATGCAAAAACCTCTTTAGATGTTTTTTCAATATGTTTAACTGCATAACGAATATCTTCTAAACTTAAATCTAAATGAGTAACTGCTCTTAATTTCCCTTCCATTCTGCTAACTCTAATTCCTTTCTTTAAAAGCTCATCAGCAAATAAGTCTGCTTTCCCATCAGCTACAGAAAAAAGAACAATGTTAGTTTCTACTGTATCAGGATCAATATCTAAACCTTTTTGATCAGCAATTGTTTCCGCAAGCATTTTGGCATGTTTATGGTCTTCTTTTAAACGAGATACATTATGTTCTAAAGCAAAAATACCACCGGCTGCTATAATTCCGGCCTGTCTCATTGCTCCTCCCAGTCTCTGCTTCCAAAATCTAGCCTGCTCAATAAACTCGGCTGACCCTGCAAGCACAGAACCTACTGGTGCACCTAAACCTTTACTTAAATCAAGCCAGATTGAATCAAAATATTGTCCATATTCTGCTGGATTAACATCTGCTGCAACTGCAGCATTTAACATTCTTGCTCCATCCATGTGCATTTTCAAATCATTATCAACAGCTAACTCTGCCATTTCTTTAATTCTTTCTAAAGGCCAGATTCGTCCCCCACCTAAATTAGTCGTCTGTTCTATAGAAATAACTTTCGTCTGAGGACTGTGATAATCATCATCTCTAATTGCTGCTTTAGCCTGCTCAACAGTAAAAATTCCACCTTCACCCTTTAGCGGTCTAATTGAAGCTCCAGAAATAACAGCAAGTGCAGCACTTTCATAATGAATCGGATGTGCTGTCTGATCCATTATTATTTCATCTCCCTGCTTTGTATGTACAGCAAAAGAAATTTGGTTTGCCATTAAACCAGAAGGTAAATAAATCGCTTCATCTTTGCCAAGCATTTCTGCTGCCATTCTGCAGAGACGATTAACACTTGGATCTTCTCCTAATTGTTCATCCCCAACCTCAGCCTCTGCCATAAATCTTCTCATGTCTTGAGAAGGTCTAGTTCCTGTGTCACTAATTAAATCAACTTTAATTTCCATTTTAAAACCCCCATTTTTATTTTTTGAATATAATTAAATTATTAAAATTTAAATATCTTTAGAACAATAAAGAAGTCAATAAATAAAAAACTAAGCCTCCACTAACAGTATAAAAAATATTCTTGGTTTTATATGCAACCAATAATGTTGGAAAAAAGGCAACTAGAGATGTATTTTCTAAACTTAAGTATAAACTACCATTTTGAATAAGTATTGAAGGCGCCAGTAATGCTGAAAGTACAGCTGCTGGTATAAAACTTAACCAGATAACCACTTTTTCTGGGAGTTCTTTGTTTCCTAATAAAACCAGTGGTAAGACTCTGGGAATAAATGTAACAAAAAACATACCTACAATCAGTAATATAAAATTAATCATTTCCACTAATATACACCCCTAAAGAAGCAGCCATTACTGTTGCTAAAATTATATTCCAACTACCAGCAATAGTTAAAGCGAAGAAAATTGATAGTAAAGCAGAAAAAACAGCCACAATGATTTCGCTTTTAGAGCTAATCTGCATTACCAGTAAAACTATAAACATTGCAGGTAAAACAAAGTCTAAAGCCCCTCCACTACCAAAATTTATAAAGCTGCTTAAAAAAGCACCAGCAGCAGAGCTAGAAACCCATCCCAGATAAGCAGTTAGTCCCAAACCAAAAAAATATCTATGTTTTTTCTTCTGATCATTTATTTTACTCATGCCAACTGCAAAAGATTCATCAGTTATTAAAAAACCTAAAAAAGGATAATAATAAAGTGGTAAATCTCTTAGATGAAGACTAAGAGATGCTGACAAAAGAAGATGGCGTAAATTAACCAAAAAAGTCATTGCTACTATAGCTCCTACTGCAGCACCAGCAGAAATCATCTCAATTGAAACTAACTGAGCTGAACCAGCAAACACAAAAAGAGACATAGCTGCAGTCTGCAGCGGGCTTAAACCTTTATTAACTGCAAGCATTCCGTAAGCCATTCCAATCGGTAAATAACCAATAACTATAGGTGCTGCATCTTTTATTCCCTTTTTAAAATTTGAATCATTTAATTTTGTAATCAACTTTTTATTAACTATACTTTCTTCTCTCTGCGACATAACTTATATCTACTCCTTCAAATAGTTAATAATTTATTGGAAAAAAATGGTCTCGTAAACGGTAGCTGCAGATTAATCTAATTGCCTTGGATCAAGGGCATCTCTTAAGGCATCTCCCAGCAAATTAAAGCTTAAAACTGTAATTATGATTGCCAACCCGGGAAAAATTGACATCCAGGGAGCCTGAATTAAATATTCCTGACCTCTATTTAGCATAGTTCCCCAGGCCGCAGTTGGTGGCTGAATTCCCAGCCCTAAAAAACTAAGACCAGCAACAACCAGAATTGAAATTCCAATTCTCAAAGTAGAAAGTACTATTAGAGAGGAAATTGAATTAGGCAAAACATGATTATATAAAATTCTTAAATCACTTGCTCCCAGGGCCTTAGCAGCTAAAACATATTCTTTTTCTTTAATTTGAAAAACTATTGAGCGGGTCAATCGAGAAAAATTAATTAATCCGGTAACTCCAACAGCAATTATTATATTAAAAATACCTGTTCCCAAAGCAGAAATTATGGCTAAAGCCAGCAGAATAAAAGGGATAGAGTTCCAGATTTCTACCAGACGCATAATTATCATATCAACTCTGCCACCATAATAACCAGCAAGCAAACCAAGGCTAACACCCAGACTTGCATTAACTAAAACAGCAGCAAAACCTACACCTAAAGCAATTCTAGCTCCATAAAGAACACGTGAAAACATATCCCGGCCAAAATCATCTGTGCCAAACCAGTGTTCTAAAGAGGGTGCTGAATATGTCATGTTGCTGTAATCAATTGCAGTTGGAGAATAAGGGGCGATAAAAGGTGCCATAAAAGCTGCATAGAATATCATAGCTAAAATTAAAACTGCAATTTTACCCCCATAACCTTTATTAAATTCTTTAAACATTTTTGCATAAAGAGCATTTTCTTTGAATTTAAGAAAAATATTATTTTTAAATAATAATAATAAAATCAAAAGAATTAAAATTACAGAAAAAACTGTAGCAAATTTATACTCTAAACTGCTCCAAATTTTACCCTCTATGATCCAATTTTGATAATTTACATTTACTTGAATTAATAATAGTATAAATAAAATAATTTTCTTTTTCAAATTTCAACACCTCATTTCACTGCTATTTATAGCTAATCCGGGGATTAATAAAAACATAAATAATATCCACCAGCAGATTGACCAGAACAAAGAGAATCGATAAAATTAAAATCGATCCAAAAACTAGAGGTTGATCTCTAGCCTCAACAGCACTAACTGCCAGTCGACCAACTCCCGGCCAGGCAAAAACTGATTCAATTAAAATTGCTCCTCCAAACATCATAGCCAGCTGATTACCAATATTAGTTATTATCGGAATTAGAGCATTTCGAAATGCATGTTTTAAAATAATAACTTTTTCAGCAACACCTTTTGAGCGCGCTGTTACCAGATAATCTTCTTTCATTATATCAAGCATTGACGATCTGGTAATCCGACTGGTAGAAGCAATCATAACTGTACTTAAAGCAAAAGCAGGTAAAATCAAATGCCTTAAACCACTTAAAGTCCAGATCCTGCCTCCATAACCAGAAGAGGGCAAAAATGGAAAATAAACAGAAAATATATAGATAAAAATAATACCTGTAAAAAATGCTGGCACAGAAATACCAATAGTTGCAATAAACATACTCAAAAGATCAAATAAGGAATTCTTTTTAACAGCAGCAATTACCCCTGTAGGAATCGCCACCAAAACAGCAATTATTAGTGAAAGTAATCCTAATTCAATTGTAGCTGTCAGACGGCGCCCAATAATATTTATTACCTGATCCCCATAATAAATAGAATCTAACTCTCCTGTCAGGAAATTTTTAAGCATTAAAAAGTATCTGACATGAAAAGGTTCATTAAAACCAAATTTTTCATTTAAAGTTTCTATCGCCGCCGGGGTTGCATTTGTACCCAACATCATTGCTGCTGGATTACCAGGTACTAACTGCATAATTCCAAATAAAATTAAGGAAACACCGATGACAACTGGTATTAACCAGAGCAGTCTTTTAATAATATAAGCAAACAAATTGTTCACCTCTTTCTAAAAAGACTATGCAGATAGTCTAAGCTATCTGCATAGTAATTTAAGATAATTTATCTTTTATATTTCTAGTAAAATCACTGTTTTAAATTAAATTTAATTCTTCAGTTATTCTTTATAAACATTAGCTGTAGGTGTAACTAAAGGAATTAAAAGTGAATTACCAGGTTCAAGCTCTTTTACATTATCCTGCATTACATAGATCTGAGTTGAATGTGCTAGAGGATGGAAAACAAGATCCTCAATTAAAACTTTTCTTAACACTTTATTATAAAGTTCTTCTCTAACAGCCTGATCAGAAGTTTCTCTAGCTTCTTCTAACCACTGATCAACATCTTCGTTTTCATAAAAAGCTCTATTTAAAGCCCCTTCAGATTGGAAGAATCTGTATAACCAGTAATCAGGATCAGGATCTGAAACAAATCTTAAGAAAAACATACCGATTTCTCCACGACCCAGCATATCCCACATTGTTCCAAATTCCATTGCCTTAACTTCAGCCTTAAGTCCTGACTGATTTAAAGCAGTTACCATTACCTCTGCTGTTTTAACCTGGTTTGGACGACTGTTTGAAACATAAACTTGAGCTACATAATCTTCTGCAATAACTCCATCTGCTTTTAATTCTTCAAACTTTTGTGCTGCGGCTTCCGGATCAAATCCAACTGCATTTTCTTTTAAGAATTCTCTATCTTCAGGCCAGAGTGTAGGTGGTAACATTGAATAAGCTCTTTCACCTAAGATACCAAAAACCTGAGGTATTATCTGATCAAAAGGAACTGCCTGAATAACAGCTTCTCTAAACTTGCGCTCCTGAGTTGGCTCCATCTCAAAGTTGAAACCTAAGAAATTAATACCAGCACCAGCAGCTGATTTAACCTGATAATCAGGATTATCAGTAAATGAGTCGAGCTGTCCTACATCAAGGTTTACACCAAAATCAATTCCGCCACTGCGAAGTTCCATAGCTTGAGTTGCAGATTCAGGAATAGATCTAATAACTAACTCTTTAATATTAGGAACCTTATTCCAGTGGTCTTCATAAGCAGATAATACTATCTGATTACCAGCATCCCATTCTTCCATTTTAAAGGGACCTGCACCAATAGGATTTCTACCAAGTTCTTCATCTCCAATTTCTTCAGCATATTCTTTGGGAACTATACCAAAAGACATAGCTAAAATAAATGGAGAATATGGTTCACTTAAAGTAAACTTAATTGTGTAATCATCAAGAACTTCTATTGATTCAATTGATTCAACTTTAGATCTTAAACCTGAACCATAATCAGGATTCAAAATACGCTGATAAGTATATTCTACATCTTCAGCAGTTAATTCCTGGCCATTATGAAACATTACTCCTTCTCTTAATTCAAAAGTATATTCTAAACCATCTTCTGAGATTGTCCAGTCCTTTGCAATACCGGGCACAATTTTATTTGCTTTACCATATTCTACCAAACCATCAAAAAGTAATGATGCTACTCTCTCATTGACAGAAATTGTTGTCTCACCTGGATCAAGATTGCTTACCTCATCCTCTATTCCCATTACAAATCTTTCTGTTTCCTGAGCCTGAACAGCAGCAAAAGTTGATACCATAAATAATACAATTAAAAATAGGACTAAAAACTTATTTTTCATTATACTTCCTCCTTATATACTCTTTAATATTAAATTATTTTCTAGCCTGATCAACAAAATCAACAAAATCTTTAAATAACTTCAACTGAAATGGATCTTTAGCAGCCATCATCTCTGGATGCCACTGCACACCTAATAAATAAGGGTAATTAAGATCTTCAATCCCTTCTACAAAGCCATCTGGTGCTACTGCAGAAACTGTTAGTCCTTCCCCAACTTTATCTAATGCCTGATGATGATATGAGTTAACAGCTACCTCATCACCATCAAATATTTCAGCAAGTCGTGTATCTTTTTGGATCTGCAGCTGATGTGTCTTATAATATTTAGGTACCATTAAAGCCATATGTGGAATTTTACTATCATCATTATTACCACAGACATCTACTTTTAGAGAACCACCATAATAAATATTTATTAACTGAAAACCCCTACAAATACCTAAAATTGGTTTTCCCATCTCCATCGCTATTTCCAATATTTTTAACTCCCAGCGATCTCTTTCTGGTGAAATATTTCCTAGATTTTTTTGGGGATAAGAGTCATATAAGGCCGGATCAATGTCACTTCCTCCTGGCAAAACTAAACCATCAACTTCATCAAGAAATTCTTTAATATACTGCTCATCTTCACGTCTCGATTCGATATATGGCATAATTAGAGGTATAGCACCTGCCAGGCTCAAAGCTTCAGAATAATCCTGAGTAACTAAGGAAAATTCAACCCCGTCAAGCTTATACAGTTCTCCCATTTTTTCTGTTGGTACTTTAAAAGATGTGATCAAAATTTTCGGGTACATACTCTTCCTCCATCCAAATCCTGTTTTAAATTAATAATTTAATTATTTTTAAGTGCATATTTTAAAAAAATTATATCAATCTTTAGTGTTATTGTCAACTTTGAATATTTTATCACATTAAAGTGCTAAGTTGACCAATCAAAATAAATAATATTACAATGATACTCTCTTTATATATTTTCTGCATAAGTTACTATTTTTCCTGCATTTATAAAAAACTAATATAAGATATTAACTATTATTCAACTGGCACCCAAACTGAATAACCTTCTTCAGCGGTTCCTTTTACTTTAAAAACTCCATTTGCATCAGCATCTGTTTCTACTTTTTCATCTATATTACCGGTATAATCATAATAGACAGTATCTGCCTGACCGGAATTGACATTCTTTTCTATTATTTCTCCATTTTCATGTTGAGTGATCATCATTACTAGACCACTACCAGGATGATCAGCATCACCTGCACGAATATAGGAATAAGTATTTTCATCATTCTGATCACTCTCATAAGCATCACCATAAGCAAATTTTTTACGAGCCTCAATTAAATTATCAATTACTTCTTTTAAACCAAAATGGTGATAATCTTTCCAAAACACTTTCGGAACTCCATCTTGACGCATTAAAATATAACAGTACGCCTGACACTTGCGATTAGCAATAGCCTCTGTCCCATATTCATTAAATCCATCTCTTTCTGTATCATGATTTTCAATAAATGTTATAGCACGATCTTTATAAGCTTCCTGATTAACAAGACCTTTTTCGCCCAACCAGCGCATATCTAAAGTACCATACATTAAATCGATAAATGTTTCGCGTAAGGGAAAATCAAAAACATGTAATTTAGAATGATCTATTGTATTTATATAATCAACTAAAGTATCAGTTTCATTAATCCAGGCTTCTCCGATATAAAATAATTCTTTATCGGAAGATTTATTTGTCTCTTCTATAAAATCATGAATTATTGAATTATCTATATGTTTGCTGGCATCAAAACGGAAACCATCAAAACCTATTTCATTAACTATCCATTTACCCCAATTTATAGTATCTTCTCTAACGTCCTGATTTTCATAATCAAGATTAGCTCCCATCAAATAATCATCAGCAAAAGAATCATCCCATTCTTTTGTATTAAAAAGCATTTTCCCTGCTTCTTCAGTTAAATCATTCCAATCTGTGCCGTCAAAGCAATTCCAATTTAATTTTAAAGAACTATATTTATTATCACGACCTGGAAAGGTGAATTTTGTCCATACTTCTGCTTCTGAAGAATCTTTTAACTTTACTTTTTCTTTTTCATCAGCACCCATTCGGTGATCTAAAACAGCATCATATAATAATTTTAAATCATATTTATGTAGTTCATTAATTGCCTGTAAGAGTTCTTCTTTTGTCCCATATTTTGTTCTTTTAGAACCTTTTTGATCAAATTCTCCCAAATCCCACAAATCATAAGTTCCATAACCTACATCATCAATCCCGGCAGCTCCTTTATTAGCAGGAGGAAACCACAGTAAATCAAAACCAGCATCACTTATCTCTTTTGCCCGCTCAGCCAGCAGCTGCCACAAATTAGCTTCTTCGGGATATTCTTCTTTATATTTCCCAGTATTAATCTCCCAATAAAAAGTCTGTAAAATAACAGGATTTTCCAAAATAGACCCTCCTCAAATAATATACTTAGTTATATTTAAATTTTACTTGAACAATCTTAAATTTGAAAAATCTTAAAATTAAGTTCATTAAAGCTGAATCTCTTAGCTTATTAATTATTTTATCATAAATAATAGTTTTTAACATTAAATTTAGTTCAAAAAAAGAAAAAATCCCCTTTTAAGGAGATTTAGAGCATCCAAATTAATGTTATTATACTTTTACATTGTAATTAATATTTAACATTTTCTAGCTAACTTATTTTAGATTTATAGATAAAAAAGAAAAACCCCGCCCAAAACCCTGGACGGGGTAAGTTGTCTCAGTTTATACAGTTTTAAACTCTATAACTTCACAACGTTTTCAGCTTGTGGACCGCGGTCGCCTTCAACGATTTCGAATTCTACTTCTTGTTCGTCTTCAAGTGTCTTGAAACCTTCGTCCTCAATAGCTGAGAAGTGTACAAATACATCGTCGCCATCTTCTCTTTCAATGAAACCATAACCTTTTTTCGCGTCAAACCATTTTACTTTACCTGTGTAAATCATATTAATTCATTCCCCCTAGGAATAATTCTATATTTGGGGTTCGTTCAGTTAAAACTTCACCCATCGATGATTATTATAGCATATGAAAAAAATCATTTCAAGGGTATATTGACAGTATTTTTTTGCTTAAATTTGAGTTAAAAATGAATATTATAATTGAGCTTCTACTCAATCTTATTTCTGATTTAGTGGCATAGAATCGCTTATTCCAAGATAAAGATATTTACTATTTTGCTTAAATGTCTTTCGATCCTTAAATTCTTCTTTTTTACCTTTATTCCATTCGGAAACAGGAGAGAGATAACCAACAACTCGAGAATAAATTTCGCATTTTTGTTTTTTAGCCATTTTTAATTCCTCCATTTTATAATTTGTTTTGCTTTATTTTTTCTGAACAAAATCAGACAGAGACAGCATTAGAACCAACATTAAATTAATCTCTGATTTGCACATTTTCAAGATATTTTTCTGCACTTTCTTTTAATTCCTGCAGCTCTGAAGGTGCAAAAGGACGCCTTTTTTTTAACTCAGGAGCAAGAGTATTAACAGGTCTAAAATTTTGAATAAAATATTTTTTAGCTCCTATAATTTGTTGAGCAATTTTTTCTATCTCAGTTTTATCATGTAAGCCTGGAACTACTGTAGTCCTGAATTCATAATCTAAATCAGAATCTATTATTAATGCAGCTGATTTTTTGATTTTTGAAATCAAATTATTTGGGGCAAGTTTCCCATAATTTGACCAGCTAAATTTTATATCAACTGCCAGATAATCAATTAAATTAGATTCAATTAGCTCCTTTAGTTTTTTGGGGTTTGCAGCATTAGAATCAAGCTTAAGCAGCAGATTGTACTCATTTTTAATTTTAAACATAAATTCCTTTAAATCTTGCTGCAGTAGTGGTTCACCGCCAGTAATTGTGACTCCATCCAGCAGTTTTTTTCTTTTTTCTAAGAAATCAAAAAAATATTCTTCCGGCATCAAGCCCTTTCCTTCTTGTAGCTTCAGTGGAATCAGCTGACTATTGTGGCAGTAAGGACAGTAAAAATTGCAGCCCTGAGTAAAAACGACAGCAGAAATCTGATCCGGAAAATCAATAACCGATGTTTTCTGAAGTCCAGCAAGCTGCATTTAATTCAACTCACTTTCTACAGCAGCTTCTTGAGCTTCTGCTTCTGCTTCACACTTAGGACAGTATTCATGCTCTCCCGGTAGATAACCGTGAACTGGACAAATACTGAAAGATGGAGT